>JAUWGA010000095.1 GCA_030606635.1 Methanosarcinales archaeon | reverse complement strand
CCTCCATCCCGTACCGCGGCGCGTACCCGAATCCCGCATGCGCCCTTGAGATATCCCCGAGCGAATCCCGCACATCACCCGCTCTCGGCTCCTCGTGCACACAATCCACGCGATTCCCGATGATCCCCATAACCATCCCAGCAAGATCGTTGATACTGATCCGCGTCCCTGTCGCCACATTAAACACGCCTGTCGCGTCCGACTCCATCGCAAGCACGTTCGCCTGCACCACGTCGCGCACAAACGTGAAGTCCCGGGTCTGCTCCCCGTCCCCATATATGATCGGCTCCTTGCCAGCCAAAATCAGGTTCGCGAATTTCGGTATTACAGCCGCATAATCGGACGATGGATCCTGTCTCGGACCGTAGACATTGAAATACCTGAGAGCGACTGTCTTCAAGCCATAGATCTCGTTAAAAACCCTGCAGTAATACTCGCCTGCAAGTTTCGCCACAGCATACGGGGATTTTGGATCCGGCTTCATATCCTCCCTCTTCGGAAGTTCGGGCGTATCGCCATAAACAGAGGACGACGACGCATAAATCACCTTCTTTACATCAGCATCCCTCGCAGCAACGAGTACGTTTAGTGTCCCGCATATATTCACCTCGTTTGCCAGAACAGGGTCATCTATGCTCCTCTGAACACTCGGAAGCGCCGCCTGATGGAAGACATAATCGACACCTCTGAAATTCTCCTTGAGCATGTCAGGGTCTGTGATGCTGCCCCGCACAAGTTCCAGATCGAGATCTTCAACATTCTCCGCCCTTCCAGTGGACAGGTCATCGATTATAATCACTTCATGCTTCTTTGCAAGTTCCTCTGCGAGATTTGAACCTATAAACCCCGCACCACCTGTTATAACTATTTTCATCATTGATTCACCATCTGTTTCTCATATCATTCAATAAATCTTCCGATCATCAGATCAACACACCGCCTCCCACCGCCTCCTCTATAAACAAGTTCCCTTCATCCACCATGCGATCGAACTCTTCTATCGTGTAACACAGCGGCTCTATTGGCAGGTCAGTCAAACCCAAGATAGTCGCAATCCGCTTATGGAATCGCTCCTTAAAATCTCCAACGATGATTATATCGATATCGCTACCCTCGTTCAAATCTTTTCTTACGAAGGATCCGAAGACGATGATCTTATGAACGTCATGCTTCTTACGCACTTCTTTTACAAACAGCCTCAATTTAGCATCTATTTCCCTATAAACTCCTTCACCTTTTTCAATATCAACTCTGCATACATTATACATTCTTCCGCGTCCTCCTTTTCATAATACTCGAAAGGGACAAGATCGCCTGCAATCCCATTTGGGTATCGTGTTGGGATGTAGGCACTATCAAGAACCTTCGCCCCATGCTTACATTCCTCGAATCCCTCCCCAAATCTACTTACCTCTTTTATGAGCTCGAATACCGAGTGTGTCAATATCTTTCTAAATCCTTTAGCATACAGAATCGACTTCAGAGCTTTCTCTGCTGCCTGCTGAGCCTGAAAACACGCCCATTCATAGTCTTCTGAATCTAAACTGTTTTTAGATGCTTTTAGATCCTTATCTGCCTGCTTAAACCATCTTTTAGATTCTTTTGGGTTCTCACTCATCCGCTTTCACCCTGCTACCCTCAACATTCTCTGCCCTTCCGGTGGACCGATCATCGACTACAACCAATTCATGCTTCTTTGCAAGTTCCTCTGCGAGATTTGAACCTATAAACCCCGCGCCACCTGTTATAACTATTTTCATCGTTGATTCACCAGTTCCTCATACCACCCAACAAACCTTCTGACCCCTTCCTCAATTCCGACTCTCGGTTTCCATCCGAGTTTGCCAATCTTAGCAGCATCCGCCAGCGTATCCTTGACATCCCCCTTCTGCTTCTCGATGTATTTAACAACGGCTTGCCTCCCGGTGACCTTCTCCATGATCTCGAGCAATTCATTGACACTGATCCTTGTGCCGCCGCCGACATTGAAGACCTCGCCCCGCGAACCACTAATCGCTGCAAGCACGTTCGCCTCGACGATATCATCCACGAACGTAAAGTCCCTTGTCTGCTCACCATCCCCGTAGACCGTTATCTCAACACCTTCGAGGATCGCCCTGACAAAGAGGTGCGTCGCCATATCAGGTCGCTGTCTCGGCCCGTATACTGTGAAATACCTGAGCGAGGCGGTCGGCACGCCGTAGTTTTTATAATAAAGATAACATAGATTCTCTGCTGCCAGTTTTGTGACGCCGTAGGGGGAGACTGGCTTTAACATCCGAGTTTCCTTCATCGGCAGTTCGCAGTCCCCATAGACCGATGACGATGAAGCATAGACGAATTTCTTTATCTCGCAATCCTTGTAATATTCCAGCAACCGTTGGGTCACCAAGATATTATCCCGTGTGTAGATCTCAAAGTCCCTACCCCAGCTCTTCCGCACCCCTGCCTGTGCTGCCTGATGAAAGACATAATCCACATCAGGGAATGCGTTCATGGATCGTAGATCCTGCTCTATCAGAGTGAACGCATCATCTTCCAGAGCATTTTTGATATTATTATCTTTATATTTCCGCGGATAGTAATCGGTGAAGCAATCTATCCCGATCACCTCGAAACCATCTCCGAGCAGCCGTTCCGTGATATGCGAGCCTATGAACCCCGCGCATCCTGTTACCAGTGCTTTCATTTCATCACCTGTAGATAATTCTTAATCGTATCTCTTAAATCCTCTCGTTCCAGCGCAAAATCGATGATTGCTCTTATGTAATCGGCTTTATCCCCTGCATCGTATCGCTTTCCCCTGAACGTGTATGCACAAACACCCTCTTGATCAACAAGCATCCTTATGGCATCGGTCAGTTGTATCTCGCCCCCAAACCCCGGTGCTACCTCCTTGATACACGAGAATATAGCGGGCGTAAGGATATATCGCCCGATCGCGCCCATATTCGATGGCGCATCGCACGCGTCTGGTTTTTCGATAATATCCTCGACACGGTAGACCGACTCATCGATCTTACTGCCTTGTATGATCCCGTGTTTGCTCACGTCACTGACCTCTTCCACTGCCAGCACAGAGCGTTTATGTGTCGTGTAAACGTCCATCAACTGCTTTATGCAGAGCTCTCCCCTGATGATGTCATCGCCAAGCAAAACAGCGAATGTTTCATCGCCAACGTGCTTTTCTGCCCGCAGCACTGCATCCCCAAGCCCTTTTGGTTCTTTCTGTCTTATGTAATGGATATCGACCATCGAAGAGATGTCCTGTACTTCCTTTAATAATTCATACTTCCCGTTTTTAAGGAGATGGCTTTCAAGTTCCGGAGATGTGTCGAAATAGTCTTCAAGAGCCCGTTTACCCCTACCCGTGATGATCAGGATATCATCGATTCCGGAAGCTACCGCCTCTTCCACAACGAACTGGATAATCGGCTTATCGATAATCGGGAGCATCTCCTTCGGCATCGATTTCGTAACCGGAAGGAATCTTGTTCCAAGCCCCGCAGCAGGGATTACTGCTTTCTTAATCATCGCATCACAACCTCCCCTGGACGCGTGCTCATCCCAGCCGCCATCATCACGCCGACGTTGATGCTCGTATTGATCCCGGTATGCACACCATCCCCCATGACCACGCCAAGTTTTCTCCTGCCGGTGTCAACAGACTCGCCCTTCACAATCGCACGGATGTTCCTGCCGTCGTGTCGCAGGTTCGCGATCTTCGTTCCGGCGCCGAGGTTGCAGCCACGCCCGATGACGCTGTCCCCGACATAACTGAGATGACCGATGTTTGTACCGTCCATCACGATGCTGTTTTTGACCTCAACAGCATTTCCGATGCGTACGTTATCACCTATAGCCGTACCAGGTCTGATAAAGCAGTTCGGACCGATATCACAGTTCTCTCCGATGATCACATGTCCTGTGATGTAAGAGCCGTTTCTGATGATACTGCCCTTCCCGACCCGGATGGTACCGTTTAATGTGGCGTAGGGCTCGACTACGCCTGTAATCTCTGAATCGTTGCCAGCAAGCAGATATTCGTTTGCATCCAGGAGGTTCCACGGTCTTCCGATATCGATCCATGTATCGAGCATCGAGTAGCCGATGTCGAGAACGCTTGCAAGCGCATTTATGGAATCCGTGATCTCGTATTCCCCGCGTACCGATTCCCCGGTCTCCCTGATGGCATCAAAGATGGTATCTGAGAAGAGGTAGATCCCTGCGTTCACCAGATTCCCGGCTGCATGGTCTGGTTTTTCGATGATCCGGGCGACCCTATCGCCATCGGCCTTCACAACGCCATACCCCGCGGGATTCTCCAGTTCCTTCGTTGCAAGGACGATATCCTCCTTCCGCCCGATGAGCGCGCGAAGATCAGGCGGCGCAACGATCGCATCACCGTTTAAAACAAGGAATCGCGCCCCCACAGATCGGGAAGCCATCCCTATCGCATGGGCGGTGCCAAGTTGCTCTCTCTGCTCCACGTAATCGATATGGACGCCAAGGCGGCTTCCGTCCCCAAAATAATCCCGGATAACATCGCCCATGTATCCGACCACACAGACGAAATCATCGATACCCGCATCCCTCGTAGCCACGATGATATGCTCAAGTATCGGCACGTTTGTAACCGGCAGCATCACCTTCGGGCATGATGCCGTAAGCGGACGCATTCTCGCCCCTTCACCTGCTGCGAGGATCACTGCTTTCATCGATTGCTCCTTTTACGATTTTATGTATCTCATGGTATAATTTCTCGACCACTCCCGATGTCGCGCCCTCGACAGTGATCCGGATCAGGGGTTCTGTTCCTGAAGGGCGGACGAGCGCCCACGCATCATCGAATCCGAGCCTGATCCCATCGATCGTGCTGATGTCGGAAGAGGGAAGTGCGCGTAGTTCTCCTTCGATCCGCCTGTCATCGATATCTCCACGATATGAGATCGACCCGCGCTTGATCTCGTACTCTGGCATCGGCGAGAGATGATCGCTGAATCTCACGTCCCCCCTGCTCAGTAGCTCAACGAGTCTCGCTGCAGCATAGATACCTTCAGGGCAGTAAGACACCCGCGGAAATATCCATGTACCGCTCGGCTCGCCGCCGAAATCAGCCCCTGTCTGCTTCATCTCCTCTGCGATGAAGACATCCCCGACCCGCGTTCTGATTATCTCGATATCAGGGAGCACTGCATCGATTAACATGGAAGTGTCCACAGGAATGACCATCTTATTCCTTGCTTCGTGCATTCCAAAGAACGCGAGGAGTTTGTCATTGCTGACAACCTCTCCCTGGTCATCGACAGCGACCATCCGATCCGCATCGCCGTCATGCGCAATCCCGAGATCGGCATTCGTACTGAGAACCGCTGACTGAAGCAGAGTGAGCGTTTCGCTCTTCGGTTCGGGACTGCGTCCCGGGAAAAACCCATCTGGCTGGCTATTAAGCGTCACCACATCGCAACCCATCGCCCTTAGCAGGTACGGCGTTGTGAGCGATGCCGCACCGCAGCCACAGTCCACCACCACCCGCATCCTCTTCTCGATATTGACGCCTGCAAGGATCCGCGATATATGGTTTGAGACCGCGTTTTCGTCCGTTCTGACCGGGTGCATCCGATCCCACGATGCAAGTTTGATATTTGCGTTCCCGGTCTCTCCGATCAACCGTTCGATCGTCTTCTGCTGCTTTGCGTCAAACGCCATCCCATCAGGATTGAAGAGTTTCACGCCGATGTACTCAGGCGGATTGTGAGAGGCGGTCACCATGATGCCGCAGTCGTAATCCCTCGCGGCGTAGGCGAGCGTCGGTGTTGCGACCATTCCAACCCGCGTAACCCTGCAGCCCACCGAGAGGAGCCCTGATATCGCCGCGTACTCGATCATCTCTGCCGCTCTTCTCGTGTCGTGCCCAACGACGACGCTGCCCCGGTCCGTGCCAACCGCACGTCCGATCCGGAGGGTCAATTCTGACGTAACCACCTGATTCGCGATTCCTCGTATCCCGCTCGATCCGAATTTCATAGTATCACTCCGGGCACCCTATCACGCTCACTCAACCGTAACGCTCTTTGCAAGATTTCTCGGCTTATCGATCTCGCAACCCCTGTGATGTGCGACATAATATGCGAACAACTGGAGCACGACTGAAGAGAGGACGGGCGCGATCCACGGATCGGTATCAGGTATCCTGAGCACATAATCCACGTATTTCGCAATCTTGGTGTCGCTCTCGTTTGCGATGCCGATGACGGTTGCGCCTCTTGCCTTCACCTCCTTGATGTTCCCGAGCGTCTTCTCGTACACCGGATCCTTCGTCGCTATCGCAACCACCGGGACCCCGTCGTAGATCAGGGCAAGCGGACCGTGCTTCATTTCTCCTGCTGGAAATCCTTCTGCCGGGATGTAGGAGATCTCTTTTAATTTTAGCGCGCCTTCAAGCGCGGCTGGATAGTTTGCGCCCCTGCCCATGAACAGGAACTGATCCGCATCAGCAAACATGGTTGCGCACTTCCGGATATCAGGCGCACTGTTGAGCACACGCTGGATGTTCCCGCTCATCTGCTTTAATTCGTAGACGAAGTCGTTTACATCTGCCGTTGATAACGTCTTTCTCGCTTTACCGAGTTGCACTGAAAGCAAAAGCAGACACGCCAGTTGCGATGTGAACGATTTGGTGGCAGCAACACCA
>JAUWGA010000159.1 GCA_030606635.1 Methanosarcinales archaeon | reverse complement strand
GAAATGCGACATCAGAAACTTAAAATCGCTGATCAGCACGATCGGATCATTGTGACTTCTATTTAAGTGTGGCAGCACCGAACTCACATCGGTTCCGCCGCCCGCGGTCATAGATCGCAGTGCAGCGATATCGGTCTGGTATGCGTCCGCATTGAAAGCGATGATCTTCGTCTTCGATCTGAAATACCTGTGGATGGTGTTTGCCAGCACTTTTGCCGATGTGATCGATTTGGTCATGCTTGATGAGACATCGACGAGCACCCAGACAGTTTTTCGCTTCTCCAGTTCCCGCTCGAGCCACATATTGCTCGAATCGAATAGAACGAGACGTTTCTTGTCGGTCAGTGATATGCTTGTGCCCCGGTATCGTGTTATGAGGCGCGGCCTCTCGATCCCAAGCCCGCGCTCGAGAAGGGCTGGCAGTTTCAGTTCCCGCGCAAGCCCCGCACATTCGGCTTCCTCGTATTCGAGCGTGCCCTTCCCGCTTCCGATGCTCCTGCCATCGATCTTCTGGGCGAGGGTCTCTGGCGCAAATTCGCAGAACTTTTCCTGCTTGATGTACTGCGGCGTGCGCTCATGGATCACATCGGTATTCTTCTTCATCATCCGCCACGGCGTGTTGTCTGAGCGCCAGACCGAGCTCAGAACGCCAGCCAGCGCAGAAGCCGACTCGACAAACTCCGTAAACCGCTTCTCTGTGAGATGCTCTGCCGAATCTGCCACGAGACTGGCAAGGTGTCTGAACCGGTCAGATCCTGCGAGTTTTGTGATACTCTCTATGACCTCTATGATCTCAGTGCTCTCCGCGATCCTGCCACCATCGCCCCGCTCTCCTCTTTCTCCCTTCGATACCTTCTCTCCACCATCTCCACCTTCCGCACCCCCTTTGCCCGGACACCCCTCGCGAAACATTGGGAAGGTGTGCGGATGCCGTGACAGTAGGATGAGCATCGCTATGGTGTAGGCATCGTCGCTCTTCGATTCTGCAAGCGAGTCCAGCAGCGACGCATCCATCGGCTCGTAAGCACAGGTGGCAATCCCGCGGTTGATCGCATAGTCAGAGACGATGTTCGTTGCGAAATGCACGATATCCGCGTCCAGATACTGCCCACTGAAGATGTCGGCATCGCTTAGCTTCTCTGCCTCTGTGATCTCGCGGTAGCCCGCGATCAGGTCGTTTATGTGCGACAGATGCGCGATCTCATGGCTCACGAGCAGTCTTGCGAGATCGTTCTGATCGCGCCCGGTCTTGATGTAGAGATCGGCACGCCTGGACGCGGTAAAGACATAGATGTAGGAGGAAGGGTCCGAATCGCCGCTTTCGATGTACTTCAGTCTGATATCATAGTTGGACACCAGTTTATCGATCAGTTCGCTTAACACCACAAACATGCTGCCGGGTGCTGGCTCACCATCCCTGGCACCCACACTCACGATTTCACCCCGGCAGTTCTAATGATGCGAAGCACCTCACAATCGAAGATGCGGGGAGCTACCAGAAACGATCCGATCCCGCCAGATGTTTTTAAGATCACGTTATCCTCCTGATATCCTTGTTGCCTATATGTAATATTTCTCTGCATCTCAAAAGTCGTGGTAATTTACCGCGAGCGTTCGCAAAGAACCCTCCGCACAACCATTATAACGCAATAAGATTTTAGTTACCTGATTACCATTATCTTCTGAAAAAAGGTCAGAACCATGCTCACAAGCACATACATCCACATACCCCGCATCGGGAGTACGATCGAACACCGGATATGGTCATGCGGCATCAGGACCTGGTCCGAGTTCGCAGAAAACCATGACAAGATGCCCATACCTGCTGCCAAGAAGACAACCATCCTTGCAGGGATCGATGAGTCTATGCAGCGCCTCAGTGCACGTGACGCTCGATTCTTTGCAGAATTGCTCCCGAAATCCGAGCACTGGCGCGCATACAACGATTTTAAGGACAAAATTGCCTTTGTGGACATCGAGACCACCGGACTCTCTCCGAACTATGCCTGCATGACAGTTGTCGGGATATACGACGGCAAGAAGGCAAATACGTATGTGCGCGGGATCGACCTTGACGACATCGTCGATGAGTTTGCAAAATACGATTTTTTGGTGACGTTTAATGGCGCACGTTTTGACCTGCCGTTTATCAAGCACGAGTATCCTGAGATCGAATTTGACCAGCTGCACACGGACCTGATGTATCCGCTGCGGCGCATCGGTTACACCGGTGGTCTCAAGGCGATCGAGCGGATGCTCGGGATCGCACGGAGCGAGGATACGACCGGGATCACTGGATTTGATGCTGTCCGGCTCTGGCACGAGTACGAACGCGGCAGTGCGGGTGCGCTCGAACTGTTGCTGAAGTACAACCGGGAAGACATAGTGAATCTTGAAACGATCATCAAACTCACGCATCCCAGGTTCGTTGAAAATGCATTTTCAGGTGGGGATGCGGTCGAGGCTCGTTGACGGTGTGGGCGAATATGGAGCGGATGAGTGCTCGGCGGTAGCGGCGCAGCCATCCCTTGATGCTGATTTTAAGATATCCTGAATGCACACGTTCGGATAAGTGACACGAATTTGGTTATCACAGATTTTTTCTAATTTGTTACCGGAAAGATTATAATACAACGGAAGAAAGTATAACTGGATCCATCGGTGGATCAGATGGGTCAAGTAAATCGAGGTGAGTACAATGGCTGTTGAAGACTTAATGAAAGAAGTTGTGACGCAACTTGAGAAGATGATCACCACCAGGACCATAGTCGGTGAGCCGATCACCGCGGCAGGCAAAACCGTGATACCGATCAGCAAGGTATCCTTCGGATTCGGCAGCGGTGGCGGCGAGGGCAAGCGTGGTGAGGAAGGCGGTTTCGGTGGAGGCGGCGGCGGTGGCGCAAAGATCGAACCGGTCGCATTCCTCGTGATATCAGAGGAAGAGGTCAAACTGGTCGGCATGAAAGGAAAGGGTCTGGATATCGAAAAGATCATAGAGTCCGTGCCCGAACTGGTCGAGAAGGTAAAATCCCTGAAAGAGAAGAAGAAGCCAGAGGAGTCCGCGGACGAGGATTGACACTTCCGAGGAGGTGGTATCCTGCACTCCATCCTTTTTATTTTTTTGCTGGCAGTCATAGTACTGCTGGCGCTTCTACTGTGGGTTCCATTCGTCTGCCGGTTCGAACTGGCAGGCGGTGATGGAGCGGAGACTGTGAAGAAGATCAAACTTAAGTGGCTGTTCATATCCCGCACCATCGATACTGATGCCGTCCCGGAACGAAAGCCACGCGAATACGTGAAGAAACAAAAAGAAGTAGAGAAGCGGAAAGAAGAGAAGGCGGAAAAGGAGATGGATATCAGCCGTGCATTCGAACTGGTTCGCACGATGCACCGTCCCGCAATCACGCTTGTAAGGCGGGTGGTGCGCAGCATCAGGATCAAGGAACTCTCCTGCAATGCGACGTTTGGGCTTTCTGATCCCGCAGACACAGGAATGCTTGCAGGGTTTTTGTATGCCGTCTCAGCCCCGATTGCCCGTTCTCCTGTTGTCTCGATCCGCTTGGATCCGGTGTTCTGGGATCAGACATTCGTATACCGCGCCAGAGGTTCGATCGGCATCACAATTTGGGGACTGATCGTACCTGCCATCATCTTCGTATGCAGCAGACCGGTCCGTGCTGAGATTGTGAGATATATCCGCGGGCGTTAGGTTAGATAAGAATATATAGTTACAGGAGCAAAATAACATAAGAGATGGACTCCCGTAGGAAGTTTAAGTGGATTGCGAGTGCGACGATCATCTGCGTGGCTCTTGCAGTAATATAC
>JAUWGA010000169.1 GCA_030606635.1 Methanosarcinales archaeon | reverse complement strand
CGTTTCGCGGCATGGAAGAACGGGTGCGCATACCCGACCGATGCCCGCGTAAACCCGATGAGCCGCCCGAGCACGCCGGCAGAGGTGTGCGGGGCAAGCCCGATCACCAGTCTGCCGATGAGATCGTTCCTCTTCGAGGCGTTGTAGTATGCAACGCCTCCGTAGTACTTCACGAGAAGATCATCGATGAAATGAGAGACCCTGAGCAGATATTCGCCAGCATCGATTGATAATATGATATCCTGCACACGGAGGTCCAGTATCTGGCTCTTATCGGTCAGTGGAAGTCCATTGATGTCGCATTCGTATCCGATACGCTTCAACGTATCGATATCCACCCCGATCTCCTCCGCGCTGAAGTGCGTGAGCGGCAGGTCTGTCAGGTCGTACCTCACGGTACCGTCCTTGAAGACGAATACGCCATGTTTCGCGCGGAGAATTCCTTTCTCAAGCGATTCCGGACTTTTATCCTTCGAGATCATGCCCTGAACTCCCTTGAAACTCTGAAGATTGTCCCGCTCCCCGAGATTTGCGAACGCTGATGCATACCGCGTCTTCAGATCGAGGTCGATCTTCCGGGCAGACGACGTCTGCAGACCACATTTCGGGCAGGTGCGGCTCTCGACATGGATGTTGCATCGCTTGCAGAAGAGCATCGGCTCTGTTCTCGCACCGCATCCGCAACTGTATTCGTATGTCTCGTTTCCGCAGGATGGGCATCTGCGCATCCCGATCTCGACAGGGATCACGCCGATTCCTGCGTTCATCGATCTGATATAGTTCGATGCCTGTGTAAGCAACCTTGATTTCCCGCCGGTATCCCCAACAGGGAAGAGGACATGGGGCGCCGGCTTCATCTCTCGTTTGTCGGATTTTTCGGGTCTCCCCATCCGTGCACCGATCCTGGTTGGCGCCCTCGGCCTGACCCGGATGCCGCTTATCTTAAATATCGCTTCGAGAACGTTTTGTTCTTCGAGATCGTCGACCCCACCCGTAGGGCAGTTTTTGATCAACCTTTTGTGAAAAGGTTGGGTTCCGACGCATCGCATCAGTGGAAGCGGATCAGGTATCGCTAACGCCTCCGGCGTCGACGCCCGGGACGGAGAATTTTTCACGGGCGTTATCTCGCCGCCCACGACCCGGTGCGGGAGAAGGATCGTCTCGAGAATCCCTTTCACGCCCGCATCGTTTGGGATCAGAAGAACCCGGTCATCAACCCTGCCGTGCAGGGAGATATGTTCGGATAGGGTTCTGAAATCCTTAATCGAGATATCGTGCCAGAGGTACGTGAATTTGGGATGGAGCGGGACACCGTAGCGGTCGCAGAGTTCGAGCGCAAGTTCCTGATCAGGATTCTTGAGATCTGCGTCCGCCATTTTGTCCACAGCCTCAGTGCCTGCCAGCTCTTTAAGTTCTGAGATCCACCACTCAAATGAGTACGAAGGCGGCATCAACGGGTGGTTGTTCTCAAGGAAATCGCCGTAATTGATGAGAATCTCGCCGACGTCAAGGATCTCCTCGACCCGGTCATGCAGCCGCACCGCCTCTTTTTCATCGTCGATGCGCATCACATCCCCGCCAAAGAGGCGCACGGTCGGACCCTCGATGCCAGTCACAGGCGAGATGCCTGCCGCCTTTCCCGGGCGTTCGACACGCGTCTGGGTTCCAGTGGCAAGAAAGCTATCAGTTATGATCATCGTCGCAGGAGAGACGCCCGCGGCAGCAAATCCGGTGTTTCTCGCCCTTCCGTACCTGAGCCTGAACCCACCGGGTCTCGATGGATGCGAAAAGACAGGTCTTCCCGCGATCAGGTCATTTAAGTACTTGCCCTTCGGTTCGATTACTGTGCTGCCGTCGTCATCACTTGCCCCTTTCGTGACGAGCCGGTTTAGGAAATCCCAGCCATCGAGATGCAGTTTCGCCACATGTTTCAGGATCTTTGGCGCCTTGAGTGCCATGCCTTCTGCGATGACGAGAGCCATTCCGCCGCGAACGCGGTTCGTCTCGATCCGCGCCAGGTTCCGGTAGCCCTCGACCTCCTCTTCCTCGGTCGGCTCGCCATCGATGCAGATCGGGCAGTTTGTCGAGATCAACCTGACCTCCTCGTCGCTTGGCGTGTACTGCAGGTTTGCGACCGTCCGGTACTTCGTTATCTCTTCCACGCACCGTTCGATCTCTTCAGTTCTCGGGATGTACCTGTTGATCCCGAGTTCCCGCCGCACATAGTCTGCAACCAGCACGGATAGTGCCTGCGCAGTGCCGCCAGCACTCCTGATCGGTCCTGCGTAGAAGATGCGGATAAATTCGGTGCCGTCGTCATTCTTTTCTATAGTAATCTTTGCAATCCCTTCTATCGGTGCTGCAACGACCCCTTCGGTCAGGAGCGCGACAGCGGCTCGTATCGCCATCTCCACAGCCTCATCCCTGCTCTCGAATCGTTGGATGCGCATACCTGCGATGTCAGCACCGAGCTGCATCGCAGACTCCTCCCTGCTCATCTTAAGATCATAAGCCAGTTCACGAATCCGGTCAGCAACCGGAATGCCGATTAAGTTCTCGACCCGATCCGCAAGGTCTTTCGCCATCGGAATTTCAGGGTACGTCTCGGGGTCATTGCCGCGCAAGCGTGCCTCTGATGCGATCTCGACGGCGCGCTCCAAATCGCTTTCAAGAGCGTCAAAATATGAGTGCGTACTGTCAGGTGTCACGATGTGAATGTTGGTGGTTATGCGATGTAAATGTGTTGATCGATCTGTTCAACACCCGAATCCAGAGTAATATTTTTATATCAGTAAAAAAAGTAAGAAAAATTATACACCGTGAGCTAGAAGGGGCAGATTGCGATTCCGGTCGATCTCAGGAAGGATTCAGAGATCGCACCCGGCGAGAAACTTATGGTGCTGAGAAGAAGGGACGGATCTGGCATCCCCCTCGTCAAATTAAGCGCAATGGACGATCTGATGCGGAGGGTTTCGGAAGATGAAGACCTCTTCTCAAAAATAAACGGTAAGGAGGTAGAATATGAAGGTTAAACGGCTCGTTATAGCAACGATTCTGGGCATACTCTGCGGTCTCTTCTGCATGTACGGGGCAATGACCAAGTTCCCGGGAGAGTTTGATACATTGGCGCTGATCGGAATCGTATACAACAGGGCACTGATCGGAATCGTTATCGGAACTTCAGATAACATTGATCTCCATCCGGCACTGCGCGGCGCAGTGATCGGGGTTGTGGTCAGCATGGCGATGGCAATA
>JAUWGA010000168.1 GCA_030606635.1 Methanosarcinales archaeon | reverse complement strand
TTCCCGGAAAATAATAAAAAGACACTGGGTGCGAGCGAAGACCGTTAATATCGATGCCTGCAAGAACTGGTACGCATGAACCAGCAGATAGCAGCCGGCGCAGAAGCCGTGATCGAGCGATCCGGTGGCAGGATCATCAAGCGGAGAGTCTCGAAGAAGTACCGCATCCCAAAACTTGATATGCGAATCAGGGCAGCGAGAACCAGAAGCGAGGCGAAACTCATATCAGGGGCGCGCAGGTGCGGGGTCCCGACACCGATCATCTACGACGTCGATACAGCCGAACACACGATCACGATGGAATTTATCGAGGGTCCGCGGATGAAGGATGTGCTCGATCTCGGCATGAGCGAGCGCATCGGCGAACTCGTCGGGCGGCTGCACGGTTGCGGGATCATTCACGGCGATCTCACGACCTCGAATCTCATCCTGCACACGGGCGATGGCGATGACCGGATATATTTCATCGACTTCGGGCTCGGGTATTTTGAGAAGAATGTGGAGGCGCAGGGCGTCGATGTGCATGTGCTCTTCCAGACGTTTGTGAGCACGCATGGTGATCCGGGGCTTGAGGAAGCGTTCTCTCGTGGGTACAGGCGGACGTTTCCGGATGCCGATCAGGTACTTACACGTGTGCGCGAGATCGAGGCGCGGGGAAGATACCTGTGATTATGCGGTCATGACACTGTCGATTTTGTTGCGAAAATAGTCGAGATTTTCATGCTCATCGGGTGACCGGAAGGTCATGGAAGCTTCCAGTGACATCACGATGTCCTTAAGTTTTTACCGCATAGTACGCAGAGGCATCACAAAACCCAAGTGGGAATTGAAACAATCTTGAAACTCTGCACTTCCCCGCGGTGATAAATCGCTTGATTTTCAGACATCGTGTGGTCATATCCGCACGCCAGTCTTCTTAAACTCTTTTTCGCTGAACAAAAGCATATAATTAGAGATGCCGGTAGCACGTGAGATATCGTGCGCAGTGTGTTCGCATTCCTCTCTTGTACGAGCATGGATCATCGCGTACAGGTTATAGTCCCATTCCGGGTATCTCACGCGCTCGTAGCAGTGTGAGACCTCGCCAAACCCCGCCATCACGGCTCCGACCTCCTCGACGCGGTCGTCAGGGACGTTCCAGACACACATCGCATTCGCAACGATCCCGAGCACGCGATGCCCGATCGATGCCCCGAACCTGCGGATGATGCCGCTTTCCATGAGCGCCTCGATTCTATCGATCACCTCTGCCTCAGGGATCGCAAGTTCGAGCGCAATCTCCTCGAAAGGCTCCGGCACGAGATCGATCCCGTCCTGTGTCAGTTTTATCAGTTTCAAATCAAGATCATCCATCTTTCTCTCCTCGCACCACACCTCAAACCTCAAACTTCACCCCGATCTTGAAGAGCCGTGTGACCGGAAGCTCGAGGAACGGGTATCCAAATGCTTTAATTTCGCCGATCATTTCGTGTAATCGCTCCTTACTGCTTGCTGAAACCGTAAACCAGATGTTATACGCACCAGGGCGCAGGTAATTGTGCGACACCTCATCAAAACCGTTGATCCAAGAGGCAACACTGTCGATCGCATCTTCTGGCACCTGCATCGCAATAAGCGTGCTTGACCCGCCGATTCCTTTCGTATTTAGGATGGGACCGATTCTCCGGATTACGCCGATATCTGTGAGTCTCTTGAGGTGCTCGATGACTTCTTGCTCGGATATGCCGATCTGGTCCCCAAGCGCGTGGAAAGGGCGCAAGTCCAGTGGAAAGTCCAGCTGGATCAAGTTTATCAGTTGCCTATCGGTATCGTCAAGTTCAAGTTCAAGTTCTTGCGTCATCGTCATGAAACCTCTTCATCCTGCGCCGGTACACGCCGTACCGGTCTTCCGGCGAATATCTGGCTGGGCGCGGGTTTAGGGCGGCAGCACCGCATGTGGGACAGATCGCCTTTAAGGTGTACCTGCCGCACTCGCTGCATTTGAGAATCTTTGACTTCACGCGAACCAATCCCCGCTTACGTCACTCCTCGTGCCTGTGGAATGTGCCTTCCCCGTCCAGATGCTCTATCTCATCGATTGCGCGCTTTGCAGATTCCTTAAGGATTCGTTCTGCCAGTTTGTAATCGGGCGCGGTGACGTGTATGCGGTATCTTGGCGCGCCGACATAGCTGATCTCGAGTGTGACGCAATCAGCATCGACGGTTGCAGCCGCAGCAAGCGATCTCTTGATCGCATCCACCCCGTCAGGGGCAGGGCATGTCAGGTCAAGGAATCCCGTGATATCGACAGACGGGATCTTCACGTTCTCGATCGCAACCTCCTCGATCTTGATGGCGTATTCCTCATCGATTCCGGCATCGATCAGCACGGACTTGCTTGATATCACGGTCTCTTCGAAGGCGTTGTATAGGCTGCCAAACGAATCGAGAAGCGTATCTGCAAGCTGCCGCTCTACATCCGCATCACCTATTGCAAAGCTAAGCCATTTCTCAGCGCGAAGTTCGCTCTTCCATTCCTGGATTTTGTCCCTGCGCTGGTGCTCATTCACATCCTTGAACGAGAGATCGATGTGACCGCGTTTTGGGTTTACTGAGAGTACCTTACAGACGATCTTCTGCCCCTCGCGCAGATAATCCCGGATATACTTCACCCAACCGGCAGCGACCTCTGAGATATGGATTAAACCCTCTTTTTTGTCGTATTCGTCCAGTTCTGCGAAGACGCCAAAGTCCATTACCTTCGCAACAGTGCAGACGACCAGATCACCCTGGCTGGGCCACTCTCGCATAATCTCACTCCAGAACCTCGAGGATCTGGGTCAGTATCTTCGTTCTGCCGCCTGTCGGCTCTGCAATCACCTTATCGCAGACTATGCACTTAACCTCGGTGCTTGCGTTTCCGAAGATGACCTGTTCGTTCTGACATTCACATTTGACCCGCAGGAACCTGCTCTTCGGGGTTGGTATTATATTCTTCATTGTGATTCCACCAATTCAAATTTGGCTGCTCTGAAGCACTTTCTCACATGTGCCTTTCCGCACTCGCCGCACCGGTATCGGAGATGAATCCGCTTGGTGGGCTTGTCGCCACCAGGGACCTTTGAAAACTTTCCACTGTTTCCGATGCCGCTCTGCCGCTTCTTCTGCCGCGCGATTCTGGTCATGGATGACGCTTTTGCGGGCTTCACCCGTTCGACCTTGTGTTCGGTATGCTTCTTGCAGTATGGGCAGTGGGTTCGAAATCTTGCTGGCATTTTCATCTGATAACTTCACCTTTTGTCTGTTTTATCGTAACTGGCAATACCACCCTGCGCTTGCAGAGTACATTTGCATTGAGGTTTGG
>JAUWGA010000162.1 GCA_030606635.1 Methanosarcinales archaeon | reverse complement strand
GCTTTTTTTAGAAGTTCTACAGATTTCTGAATGGTTTTCTGAGATATCACACGTATTCCCCTATTGCATTCTCCGTATTTAAAATGCCGTTTGTAGCGACACGAATCACCCCATGCACTATTTTGAGGGGTGGCGCATCATAAGCATTTGCTTACTTTGGGCAGTCGCCTTCCGCGATCGCGATCTTCGGAAAACCAGCCCCGCCGCCAGAAAATGCTTACAACCCCGGACGCATCTGCGGCCCCCACTAAAACTAAACCCGCCTCCCTACACCCCTCTGCGCCCGTCTCGCACGCATAGCTTCCCTTCCGCGCTCTTTCCGCGCCGCTCTCGCACGCTCCCCGATTCGCTCACGGTCAACGGTGTACAGTTCGAAGGTCGGGATGATCGCCCTGATCACCGGCACATCGATCCAGGGCTGGGAGATGTCAACGATGATCACATGCTTGGCTGCGTCGCAGAGTCGCAGATGCTCTACGATCGTCCGGATGCTCCCTGCAGGTGTATCCGACGAGAGATCAGGAATCTCCGGAAGTGTGGTGGTCTCGCGATCCTCGTACCAGAATTTATTCAACCGCTTCATCCGCTCGTACCCGGTACCCACAACGAAACCGCTCCTATTCCGCACATCCTCTCGCGCACCTGAGATCTGCGCCAGCCGAAACTGCGCAGCTTCCGTAAGCGCACGGAATATTGCGTGTTCCGGGCTTAAGTGCGCACCCGCGCCCATCACAAGCATCGTCGGATCCATAGTTTTAATATCATCAAGCGCTGCAACCACGACAGGAATCCCAGTTACCGATGGCAGGAGCCATAGTTTCACAGGAATACCATTGCTCTCGAACTTACTTTTGAGATCGTACACCTCGCCGTCATCTTCCTGCAAGATGATCTCCGTTCCAACGTTTCTGGAATATTCTGCGATGCTTATGGCGTCTCGCTCGATCACCTCAAGCAGCCCGTGCACGATCGCCTCCTCGATCGTATTTCCTGATGCAAGTCCGCTTGTGTTGCTGCGGAACAGGAACATTCCGCTGATGTAGGGATGGTAAATGGCATTTGCAGGCACAAGCACCTCACAGTCATTAAGGATGTCCCACCCGCTCATCCATTCGAGTCTCGTCCCTGGAGTGATCGGTTCCGGGAGAAGCAGCGTTTCAGGGTCGATCGCGTTCACATCTTCGAGATCTTCATAAGTTTCGATAATTCGATCCGTGTCAACCGTTTTATCTCTAAAATCGATATTTGTTTCTGGTATCTCGGCAAAACATCGCTCAACAGATTCCATTATCGCAGATATCCTCGCCTGGATCTCAGTTGCGCCTTTGCCCGAGTAGACCGATATCGCACCTATCCCCGCGCTTGGTCTGGTCGCGGAAACCACAGGAACCCCGACACGATCAAGATGCGTTATATCCTTAAGCTCGGTCACCCCGATGTCAGAAAAGATGTTTTCAATATTGGAAAGCGTTGTCTCGTAATCGAATACCCGCTGGGTGTCTGGCTGGTATTTGATCTCCGCGTTGATCTCGATTCGCATGGGGTCTCTCTTCGCTGAAGTCATTTATAGTCTCCGCGGGAGAAGACTCCGCTACTTGAGCGGAGATGAATCCCGCATCAAAACCTTTAAATACATCTGGGTTAAGTCTGGTTTGTCTCGCAAGGCTGAAAGTGCTGGCGAGATATTTGAGAAACCGTATGTACGCACGGACTGTGCGGAATTTAAGCCTGTGGAGATACGCCGTGGGGCGTCCTGTGAAACAGGAAGCCCCGTTGCTTGCAGCGGGGAGGAAGTCACTAATCAGACCCCTCGTATAGGGGCGGTCATGTTGTCATGGGGTGGTGTAACTTTACAACCCCTCCCGCCCCAGAAACCAATCCGCGAACTTCTCAAAGGATTTACCCCTGTGAGATACCTTATTTTTCGCATCACCCATCAATGCAAGCGTAACGCCACCGATCTCAAAGATCGGATCGTACCCAAATCCGCCCTCGCCTTCTGGCTGGTACGCGATTCTTCCGGTGACCGCACCTTCGAAGGTGACCGCGTCAATGTCTGGCTTGCAGTACCCGATAACCGACCTGAACGTGGCTCTCCGGTCACCGATGTCTTGCATCAGCGATAAGATTCCCGCGTTACCGATGGTGTCCTGGACATACGCGGCATAAGGTCCCGGAAATCCGTGCAGCGCATCGATATAGAAGCCGGTATCCTCGACGATCACAGCAGAGCCCAGTCGATTCGCCGCATTCTCTGCCCCGTACGCAGCAACTGCCGCAACATCATCATCCTGCAGTTCGGGATAGCCGCAATCGTTCTGCACGATCTCAATTCCAAGCGGCATGCAGATCGCGGCCGCCTCCTCGACCTTGTGGCTGTTTCCGGTTACGAATGTGATAATCATCTCAGACTCGCCGCGTAAGCATCGATCGTCTTATCGATATCCTCTTTTGTGTGCGCAATGCTTAAGAAATTGGTTTCAAACTGCGATGGCGGCAGGAAAATACCTTCCCCGAGCATCCGGTGGAAGAAACGCAGGTATTCCTCTTTGTCGCATGTGAGGGCATCCTGATAGTTACGCGGTGTGCTTCCGAAGAATATCTTAAACATGCTCGCAATCCCTGATACCGCGTACGGAAGTTTAAGGTCAGATACGAGATCATGAAGTGCACCTCGGAGTTTATCGCCTTCGGCATTCAGTCTGGCGTGCACATTCTCTGATTCGAGCACATTCAGCACGGCAAGCCCTGATACTAGCGAGACCGGGTTTCCGCTGAACGTTCCTGCCTGATAGACTCCGCCGGAAGGAGATATTAGTTCCATGATCTCTTTTCTGCCGCCGAAAACGCCGATCGGGAATCCTCCACCGATGATCTTCCCAAGCGTCGTCATGTCAGGAACGACGCCGAAATACTCCTGTGCGCCGCCAAGCGCAAGTCGAAATCCTGTGATGACCTCATCAAAGATCAGGAGCACGTCGTTCTCCTCTGTGACCTTGCGCACATCATTAAGATAGTCCTGATCCGGCAGGATCGGTCCGATGTTCCCGAGCACCGGTTCAAGGATCACGGCTGCCAGATCGTCCCGATTCGATTCGATCAGGTTGGTCATCGCCTCGATATCGTTGTACTGTACCTGTAGCGTGTGTTTCGTGAAATCAGGAGGTATCCCGAGCGAATCCGGCGTTCCTTGCGTGGTAGCTCCTGATCCTGCTTTTACGAGAACCGCATCGTGTGCGCCATGAAACCCGCCCTCGATCTTTAGGAACTTGTTCCTCCTGGTGTATCCGCGTGCGGCACGAAGCGCGCTCATGGTCGCCTCTGTCCCGGATGAGACGAACCGCAGCATATCGATACTCGGATAGATGGATGCGATCTTTGTTGCAAGCCGCACCTCCGCCTCGATCGGGGTGCCGTAGAGCCAGCCGCGACTTAGCTGGTCTGTGACCGCGTCCTTGATTGCCGGATGCGCATGTCCGAGAATCAGCGGACCGTACCCCATGCAGTAATCGGTGTACCGGCTCCCATCGGCGTCCGTGATCGTGCACCCTTCAGCAGATGCCGTGTAGAACGGGTATGGCTTTATCGCACGTACCGGGGAACTGACTCCGCCTGGAATTACATTCTTCGCCTGCTCATAGATTTTTTCTGATTGTGTTGTCATGAATATGCCTCATTATCGTTGATGGGGGTTAGCTGGTGTTAG
>JAUWGA010000205.1 GCA_030606635.1 Methanosarcinales archaeon | reverse complement strand
ATATCAATCGATGGTTTCAGATGTATTAAGCGGGGTAAAACCGGACGTCAGGATGCTTCACGACATGGACGACGTGCTGTACGACCGTTCGCAGCTAAACGCTCCTGACGCCGAGTTGTATTACATGTACCGTGATCTCTCACTGAGCAGGGCGGATCACCAGAGGATCCTGGAGCATCATCTGCGGTACGACATCACCGTGATCCCGCCGGGGATGCTCGGAACGGAGTATGTGAAGACTGCAGGACACGACCACCCTGGTGACTACGGGGAGATATACGAGGTTCTCGAAGGAGAGGCTGCGTATCTGCTGCAGAAGAGAGCAGGAGACAGTGTATCTGACGTGATCGTGGTACATGCTGGTGCCGGAGATAAGGTGATCATACCTCCGGGATACGGGCATGTGACGATAAACGCGTCTAATAAGACGCTTAAAATGGCTAACTGGGTTTGCAGGGATTTTTCCTCTATTTACGACTTCTTCAGGGAGAAAGGCGGGGCTTCGTACTTCATGCTGGAAGAAGGATTCGTTCCGAATCCGAAATATGAGAATCTTCCCGAGATACGTTTTCTGAAACCGACAAATTACAGTGAGGTTGGACTTTGGAAAAACAAGGAGATGTACGGACTTGTGAAACAACTCGATATGTTGGAGTATCTCATAAGACCGGATGGGTACAGTGGATTATTTGAAAGAATACTTGGTTGAGGTGGTACTATCACAAAATATCCTATCAAACGCGGGCACAAACTCGATGATGACCTGATTCGGGAGACATTGAAGGAATGCTTCGGATGCGATGCTGAGATGGAAGACGGTAAGTTCGTTATCGGTTACAAATCATTGAAGCGGATGGAGGCGTGGATGGACGGGAAACAACTCTGTGTACATACGGAATCGAACCTGGACTCGGATGTCGAGGACGTATCCGATGCAAACAGATGTTTTCGGAGATTTCTCGAATCTGCTACCGGATACACCGCAAAGCAACGCACAAAAAAGATGAAACAGAGTTAGTTGGTTGCGCCGCTACCTTCATGGCTACTATTGTGTAATAGCTGAAAAAAAAGTATAGGGCTTAGCAACGATTGTGCGATCCCTCACACAACAATCGTCGCTGCCGATGCGATCTTTGGATACCGTTCCGCTACTTCTCGCGCAATCGGTCCCTTGATCTCGGTGCCCTTTGGGATGCCATCGTCATCGGTGATCACCACTGCATTATCCTCGAAGGATACGCGCATCCCGTCGGGACGTCTGTATTCCTTCTTCTGCCTGATCACCACGGCACGCATGATCTGCTTTCGCATCTCAGGAGTTCCCTTCTTTACAGACACGACCAGCATATCGCCGATCCCTGCTTTCGGGTACCGGTTCTTTACGCCGCGGTAGCCCACCACAGAGATGACCCCGACGACTCGTGCGCCGGTGTTGTCCACGCAATTTAATTTCGCTCCCGCGTTTAACGGGCGCGTCATCGCTGAACGAATGCCCCTCATGTCAGCGCCACCACCACGAATGACTTGGTTTTGCCGAGAGGACGGCACTCAGCGATCTTGACGACGTCACCCTCCTTTGCATTGATGCATGGCGGGTTGTGGGCATGTATCCGTGATCTGCGCTTTTCATACCGCTCGTATTTGAATATCCTCTTCTCATAAGTGCGCTCGACCACCACGGTTTTGTCCATCTTGGAACTGATAACAACTCCATCAAGCACCTGCCCCCTGACAGGGAGCGTGCCATGAAACGGGCAGTTTGGATCCTCGCATTCTGATAGCGGGATAGGTACATTCAATCCAATATTTCTTGCCATCGGTTATTCCTCTTCCTTTTTAGTTCCTTTCTGATTCTTCTTTAGTTCTTGTGCTTCTTTGA
>JAUWGA010000207.1 GCA_030606635.1 Methanosarcinales archaeon | reverse complement strand
GTGCCGATCATCGGAAAGATCAGCATCACTGCGGTGAGTGCTTTTAGTACGATCAGTGCAGCGAACTTGACGTATTCGATCCCCCTGTAACTCAGTGTGATTCCGCCGAAGCTCGCTATCTCGACTCCATCGCCAATAACTGTGAACGGGATGATGACGAAAAACGGTATCACAAAGATGAATACCAGTTTCATGCGGGAGAGAACGAAGGAAAGCGGTATTTTTGATATGCAGGTCAGAATAATTGCGAATATCATGCCGATCACGACCAGTTGCAGGTTATAGAGAAGTATGACGGAGAATATCAGCGCGAAGATGGATACGAGTCTGAGACGGGGATCCCACCTGTGGATCGGTGAGGAGATTCCCGCGTACCGGTCGATCTCTGAAATCATGCCGTATCACTACCGTATCACTTCTTCCCGAACAGTCCGGGTTCGACTGTTGCAACAAACCCGGCGAGCACTCCGGTGAAGATCGCCTCGATTACGATAATCGGGACGTGTGTGCCCACGACAAGCACCGTCGTCTCATAGAACTCTTCACCGGTCGTGATCAGTTCTGCCGCAAGAAACACCAGTGCGAGCACTACAGCAACCCCTCCCGCGATCGCGCCGAACAGCGACACCTTACTCTTTGTTTCGGGTCTGATGTCGAGTTTGGTTCCGGTTTTGAATATCAGGTAGGCGATCAACGCGGGCACGCCCATGTTGACGGCGTTGATACCGATCGTTGTGATCCCGCCGTGCCCAAAGAGGAAACACTGCAGGACGAGCGCGACAAAGATGCATGGAAACGCAAGTATTCCAAGCATCACACCTGCAAAGCCGTTTAATATGAAGTGAACACTCGTGGGTCCGATCGATATATGGATTAGTGACGCGACAAAGACCGCGGCTGTAATGACCGAGAGTCTCGGCACGTCCTCTGTCTTCATCTTTGAGAGCGCGTATGCAAGGATTACAATGGTGATCGCCCATCCGCTTTCCCAGAGCCATGGGTCAAGAACGCCATCTGAGATGTGTACCATTTATGTCATCCTCTACTTGTTTTCATACTGCTTCTTCATCTTCCGGGCTGTGATGAGCATTGCTATGCCTGCAAGTCCAGCCAGATATCCGAACCCGGCGATTATTCCAGTTATCGGAAGCCCTGCTTCCTTCTCTGCTTCTGCCTGCTCTGCTTCCGTAATTCCTGCCCCTTCTGCAAGGTTCACAGTCTCTTCACCCCTATGCCCGGTCGCGTCCACAACTACCCTGTACTCGGATACGCCAAGCTTTGGCGGGAAGTAGTACATCCCGGCATCATCGGTCTTGCCTGTGAGGTACAGTTCTTCCCCGCCACCCTTGATCGCGTGTATCTCCACATCCGCATCCGTCATGGGATCAGCGCTTCCACCGCCGTAATACGCTTTTATCTGTATCTCGCTCACCTGCCCCTGCACGATCACCCTGTGCGCGGATGCAAGCGGCACCAGTGCCATGCAGAGGATCAATAGCAGTGCCAGAACGAGCAGGATTCTGATTGTTTTCATTCTTTGATACCTTCTTTAGAAAGTTAATAAAAGATCGGCAGGGGCTGTAAAACCCCTATCGATCCGGAGTTGGAGATTCTCACTTCCGCCTAATTGCAAGGAAGAGCGCTCCAAGAATTCCAGCTGCGGCAAGGATAACTCCAAACCCTGGTGTGCTGGATGTCCCTGCTGCTGCCTGTTTCGCATCTTCTGCCGCCTGCTTGGCTTCTGCTACTGCCTGCGCAAGTTCCGCAGATGATGAAGGAGCTTCTTCCTCCGGCGGGAACTCCTCGAGTATCGGAACGATGAAGACGCCTCTCACATTGCGTCCGGACTCCGGTTCCATTGT
>JAUWGA010000053.1 GCA_030606635.1 Methanosarcinales archaeon | reverse complement strand
GTTATATTCGAATATAATGGTGATACTAACTCCACCGCATTTCATATTAAACCTTGCCCATTCGGAGGGCGTCACCTTGGCGGGTGTTCGATAAAAATTATGAATGACCCGAATGGACAAATCGCATGAATATCTGTGTCATTCGCCACATTTGTAAGATTTGTGATGAGATGGTGAAAAATTAGCATATCCTAAGCCAGCACTATCATCATCAGAGAGACTTGACACCCCGACCAGAACCCCTGCCATCACCCACTCCGTTTCAGAAGCGCGTCCTTTACAACCTTGATCGCGCAGAGTTCTCCACACATCGAGCAGGTGTCGCCGCTGCTGACCCGGGTATCGTGTATCGATCTTGCACGCTCTCCGTCGATCGCGCACTCGAACTGGGCGTCCCAGTCAAGGTTCTTGCGTGCGACCGCCATCTTCTTATCCATCGAAAGCGCGCGCTCCCGGACGCCTAACTTTGCGAGATCGATTGCATGTGCCGCGATCTTTGTGACGATCGTGCCCTCCTTGACATCCTCGACCGTCGGGAGCGCAAGGTGCTCGGCAGGCGTTACCATGCAGAGGAAGTCTGCCCCGTGCATGCCCGCGATTGCGCCTCCGATCGCACCTGTGATGTGGTCGTAGCCCGGTGCAAGATCGGTCACGACCGGACCTAACAGGTACAGGGGAGCGTCGTCGCAGAGATGCTTGATGGTGCGCACCCCGTATCCGATGCCATCTACCGGAACATGCCCAGGACCCTCGACCATGCACTGGACACCTGCTGCTCTCGTCTGCTTGACCAGTCTGCCAAGCGTGATCGCCTCATGAAACATCGCATCGTCGTTGGCGTCAGCGATGCATCCCGGGCGCATCCCATCGCCAAGACTGATCGTCACATCGTACTCGCGTGCGATCTCAAGCAGGTAATTAAACTCAGAATAGAACGGGTTCTCAGCCTCGTTGGTAAGCATCCATGCGACGGTGAGCGCGCCTCCGCGACTCACCACATCCAGTATCCGGTTACCTGCTGTGAGATGTTTGAGTATCTCCCTGGTAACGCCTGCATGGATCGTCATGAAGTCAACACCGCTTTCCGCATGTTGCCTGACCGCGTTAAATAGGTCGTCAGCGGTCATATCGATTTTTCGCCCGCATGCTGCATGATAGATCGGAACCGTTCCGACAGGGACGCTAGTTGCATCGAGAACTTTTCCGAGCACCTCCTGTAGATCGCCCCCGGTCGAGAGATCCATTACAGTATCTGCCCCGTGCCGGATCGCGACACTGGCTTTCTCGATCTCCTCGCTTACGCTCTGGTAATCGGCAGATGTCCCGATGTTGGCATTGATCTTGGTGCGCACGGATTCCCCTACCGGGGTGGGGGCTGAGTTTCTGGAGACGTTCTTCGGAATCACCACGCGCCCTGATGCAACGAGGCGCCGCAGCCGCTCGGCATCGATCCCTTCTGCCTCTGCCGCCTCCCTGATCTCGCAGGTGATCTCGCGGCTCCGCGCGCGGTCAAGCAGTGTCATCTTGCTCCACAGTGATATGTACGCCGCGCTCGCTTGCGATCTCTGCCAGATGGAGTATCTCCTCCATAGGGAGCTGGATATCAAAGTCAGAGGTGGTATACGACTCCTTGTCCATCGCTTTTGCCATATCGATCAATCTCGAGACCATCTCCCCTTCGTCGTACAGTATAGGATACTTAGACGTGTGCGAATGCGAGACAAACCTGAGATTCGGGTACTCCTCTGCAAGTATGTACAGCAGACATGCACGGTAATCCTTGTTGATGTACATATCAAACTCGGATGACACGATCCCGCCCCTGTCCAGTTCTTTTAAAACATCCGTTGCATAACGGTGTAGATTATCCTTAATCGCTTTCGACTTCCCGCGGCAGAGATAATCCTCGATTCCTTTTCGTTCGAGCTTGATATCGATGCTATCTGCCGGAAGCGCAGCCGTTCCCTCATGTTTCCGGTACTGCGCGGCATCCACGGTAAGTTGATACTTCCCCTCGCCGGGATTTTCGATTGTGACATATCCGTCATCTCCTGTTATATGCTCAAGGGTAATGCTGATCCCGATTCCACGCGTCAGCGTTACGCCCGCGCCTCCGATCCCGTTCCCATCCTCGTCAGTGACATGAATCGTAAGTGGATTCTCAACAATCTTCGCACCATCTGCGAGGCGGAGTGTTCCATCGATGCACGATGCATCCGGATGGTAGTAGTCATAGAGCCGCAGGAACTTGTCAGGGAGCCCAACCTTCAGATTATCCCCTGAAACCGTGCCCTTGGCAGCCAGCCTCTTCTGTATCTGGCGTTCGACCGTCCGGCGGTAACTGTTTAATATTTTGTATGATTCGCGATTCCTGTCGAGAGCGGGACGTAGTTCACTTACCATTGCCGCAAACGATCCGGCAGCATCCCCCACACTGCCGGTATCCAGTGTATAATCCTTTTCAGCCAGATCGCTTGCGCTCCAGAAATAGTCGGGCGGCATGAACTCCTTTATGCCGTCTTCGGTACTCGATAGTTCATAATGCATCTGATCGATGAGGATCTGGCAGCGTTTCACGAACGCATCCCCGATCTCATTTAATCGCACAAGTTTCTCAGGGCTCGATGTGTCGAGCACACTTTCCTTAAACTCCTTAAATTTCTCATCCTCAACCGACATAGTAGCAGTATCAAGAGCGCTGATAAGTGTTGTCCGGTATGTCTGGAACTCCTCCTTTGTCGCGGTCTTGAGTTTGGTGATGTCCTCTTCGAGTTTGGTTACAGCCCCGCCGTAATCGCGCGCCTGCAACGCATCTTCCACCTGATCGGCAGAGACTTCGCCTGTGTGGTACGCTGCAAGTTTCTTTGCGTCGTCCACACATCCCCGCAGCGCATCTTCGGTGATCGCCTTCAGACGATCCAGATAACCCACGATCTCGTCGAGGTTCTTATCCGGGTCTGCAACGGATTCGAGTTTGGAGATGTGAGGTCCAAGATCATATCCGGCGTTGTTAAGCGTACCTAATTTTGCGCGGGAGTCCTCTGCATATTTGACCGCTGCATCATACAACCGGTCGATGAACTGATGTTCTGCCCGTTCAAGGTCCTGCGTGATATTCCTGATCGCAAACAATGTCACGCCCTTGATCACCTCCTGGTCGCAATCGACCGACCCGCTATCAAGATCGATGCTCCCGCCGCTCTCGTGCATGCGCATACGGATCGTGTCCATATCGGTTATACTCTCAGCGATGGTGATCGAGTGTGCGTCCTCGATTGTGTGCATCCGGCTTCGCAGTTGGATCAGATCTCGGCAGGTGCCGCGCAGTTCACGCTCCTTCACCCGCGACGCAGGATCCTCGAGCCGCCGCTGCTTCACTGATTTGATGTGCCGTCTGACTGCGATGAAGGTGAAGACTGGCACACTGATAATCAAAAACAAGAACGTGGTGGTGAGATCGCTCATTACAAATACTGCTACTGCTATTGTAAAAACCACAAGCACAGATACCACTGCAATGGCGATGTTTTTTATATCATCCTTGTTCATCGGTTTGATTATTGCTCTGGAACTTAAAAACCCTATTGCTGGAGATGCCAGAAGATTGGGCTTGCATCCCTGCCGCATATATGAAGACTCATCAGACCACGCTCTTTAGCATCTGCTTGATACCGACGCGCATCGCATGTACGAACGTGTCGCTCCGCCCAATGAGCGAGACCGCGATTCCGAGTTTGTGGATGCGCTGGGCAAAGTTCCTGCTGCTGCATACCCCGATCTTCGTATCGACCAGTTCCATCTGTGTGAAGATCGGCAGATACAGAATCCGCACGCCGTTCTTGGTCATCCGCCGCATATATATCAGACTCGCCTCCTGTACGCCGATCTCATCGAGCAGGACGCCAGTGCCAGTATCAGGAGGCATGCTTGAGAGAATGATCAGTTGCCGCTCGCCCTTTCTGATATCCCACCCCATACGGAGCAACTCTGCAAGCGCAAGATCGAGTCTGCAGCATCCTGACCCGTTTTCAGCAAGCAGCCGTTTGTAATCGATGTGATCGTAAGTATCGACACCGGATCCGAACGTGATGAGCGATCTGGTCTGCGCATCGCGGATCTCCTCAAAGAGAGCGATCGTTGCGATCTTTGCAAGCGTCAGCGGCGCGCGCTCCTCGGGGATCTTTCGCCCAAGCATCACTGATCGCGCCCACGCGGTCATCTGATCCGAATTGTCGACGAGGACTGCCAGATGCAGATCCGGCGCACTCATCACACGTTCCTTTCCGATGACCGCATCCATCCGCCGCCCGCGTGCGCAGAACTCCTGCTGCGTCCTGTTGATAGCAATGATCCCGGCACCGTTGTACTGCTTATACTCCATTTTCTTAAGCGTTGGAGGAACATAATAGTCCCTCTTAAGCGCATCCCTGCCGATGTCCCTGCAATTTTCGATTATTCTCCTGTAAACCCCGGGACTCTTGCTATTCAGGAATTGTGCACAGTACGATGTCGTATCAGCGACGATGTCCATGATACCTCAAAACGTATCCTTGATCGAGATCGCCAGTTCATGGACTCTTTGCAGGGAATGCGGATCGGTCTCGTCCGCGATGATCGCGCCCTGATGGAATGCGGCATCAATGAATGTGCTGACACGATCCGAGCCCTGTTTCATCGAGAGTTCGCAGTACCTTGCCATCTTGATGACGCCATCGGTAGACAGCCCCTGCGGAAGTCCGCGATCCTTCTTCCAGATCGCTCTGGTCTCCTGTGCAAACAAAAGTATGGCATCCACCACCTTTTCGTCGAGGTTAGGCGCGATCGAGGTGAGTAGTGACCGCTCGGTAGAGTTGCTCGGATAGCCGACGTCTATCGGCACGAACCTCCGCTTCAGCGCATTGCTGAGCCGGTACGTGCCCTCGTCTCCGAAATTGGCGGTCGCGATCAGTATCCAGCCGTCTGGTTTTTCGAGGGTCTTCTCCTCGTATTCGAGCGGCAGCGTTCCAAGCGACAGCAGCAGAAAGAGACCTGAATATGCGGAACTCGGGGCGCGCGTGAACTCGTCGATGAGGAGATTCTTCCTTTCGAAGATCGCACGCGCAACGACGCCGTGTTTGTACACGAACCGCCCTGCAAGTTCGGAATTGCCTGACATCGAGAGCGGATGAAAGCCCCCTATGATCTGGTACTCGCTCATCCCCTCTGTGCCCTCGATCTCATAGAACGAGTCTTTTGAACCACCGAGATAGGTCAGAAGATGCTCTGCAATCGTTGTCTTTCCATTCCCCGGAGGACCGTGCAACATGACAGGATAGCCGAGATCGATGTACCTGAGCGCGCGCAGGATAGCGTCGTCATGCCCCCTGATCGGACAGGTTTCGAGTATCTTGAGATAGTCGTCTGTTGACAGCATTTATTTGAATGCAAACTCTGTGTTCTTCTCTATCTGGTACAGAATTTTCTCTGCATCATCCTTCGTGCCGTATTCGTACTTCGAAACGAGTAAATCCAGTTCGTTCTTGAATTTGCCGATTTTCTGTACGCAGACTAATTTGTTCCGATTCCCTTTCCTGAATTCATCCTGAAACATCTTCATCTCCTTTATGATCGACGCATAAGGATTTTTTTCCTCCACCTCGTCTTCCTCGTAGCCCTCTGTTGCCGCTCTATGGTATACCGCATCTCCGGTCTCTGTAATATCCTTTTCGATATCGAACGCGTTTAATACCAGGTTATTTGCAAAGAAGACCACCATGACGAATGCGACATGCGATAGGAGATAATACCAGCAGAGCTTGAGAATATCGCCGCTCGACACCGAGAAAAATTCGCCTATTTCGCTAAAATTGTCGATGTTTTGGTGTTGGCTGATAGTGACGATCGTGACAAGCAGAATAAATACTGCAAGCGTCAGGAATCCCGCCTTCACGGTCGCATAGAATCGGTTGAGCGCGGAAAACTTGAGATTCCTTGCAGCGCCAGCGAGCAGGTAACACCATAGTGACGGTATCAGTGAAGAGAGGACGAGCACCAGCAGCAGCATGTCGGGTCTTCCTCCGACAAAGTCCAGATTCGAGGTCAGCGCGATGTTATACGCTACGAGCACGAAACCCATCCATGCAAATCCATATCCGTATCTCGGCGAGTCTACAATCGCAATAAGAACGGCGATCGCATTCGCCATTGCAAAGATAGCTATGGGAAGGAACCCGAACGACCCTGATATGTACTTGAATGACTCAAAGAGAGCGGTGGAATGTGCAAGATCTGTTGCGGCACCCACTGCCCAGTATGCAGAAAACCCGAGAAAGATGTATGCAACAAACTTGACCACGTGTTTCGGAATCGTCTGTACGACGGGCACGGCAAGCGCAGTGATCAGCATCAGCAGGAATAGTACCACGAATCCGGACGTCCCTCCATAGATCGGCGATACGTAGATGTTCATGATTCCTATCAGTACAACACAAAGTAGCGCAACATTCCCAGTAGCAGATGATCGTTTACCCAATGTAATAACCTCCTTATCCCTTATGTAACTCCGTAGAAGAGTTGCAACTCGGAGGATATATGATTTACTGTTGCGGTATGTTGGAGGTCTCGATCCTTCCGCGTCTCAGATCCTCGTAAGTCCGGTATGCAGCGATTAGAATGCCCATCAACGCCGGCGCCATGAAGAAGCCTGCGATACCTGCAACGAGCGCGCCGCCGATGAACATCAGCAGCATCAGGAGCGGGTGGGTATACGATTTCACGCCGACGATGTACGGGCGTAGCACCAGTTCGGTCGGACCATAGATCACAGCCCCGGCTATGACATAGAATATGACGGCATCCCATAGCCCGTACTCGAAGTATCTGCCAACAGCGATCGGGCCAAGGATCATCCAGCCGGCGAATATCGGGATCAGTGAGGCAAGGAAGATCAGCGATGCCATAGCGGGGATGCTTGGAACCCCGAAGAAGTAGAATACGAATAACGAGATCATACTGGCAAAGATCGCAACATACAGATTGCCTATGAATATCCCGGAGAGTATCTGATCCGAATGTTCGATGAATGCATCGACGATCCCAATATTCGGTTGCGGAACCAAATCCCGGATAAGCGCCACAAACCGATCCCCATCCAGCAGCAGGAAGAAGCAGACGAATACCGAGACTATGAAATTGATGATGAGTATTACGAGCTTCCCTGCGTACTCGACTGCCGGGATCTGCCTGATGATCCCGATCGCAGAGGCTGTGAGGTTCTCGAGCATCTGCGAGATATCTCCCCCCGCATATATGAATTCCGGGAGGTCCAGCCCCTCTATCGTGGCTATGAACGATGTCATGATCACCGAATGGTGTTCAACCACCCATTTGATCTGGTACCATATTTCAAGCGCACCCATGCCAAGTATGAATATGATCGGGGTGATGATACATGCCGTTGCGATGAAGGGGGCAAATCTCGTGTATTTTAATAATTTATTATTGATCGGCCGACCAACGTACGCAAAGACCACGCCGAGAACGATACCATCGATAAGCGGTAGTACGGCGTAAACAATCGCCAAAAAAATGATCGAAACTCCTGCTATGATTGCTATCGTCCATTTATGTTCGATGAGTTTCGATACACCGTCTGATTCCATGGTTAACCAGTCAAACCCCCACTGTACCCGTCTTTAAAACGAAAGTCCCATATCCCTATTCATGCACAGGAATCACCCGCTCCATCCTGCTGCCGCGGACGATGATTACCGAGCATGGTGCAGTGGCTACAACCTTCTCAGAGATGCTCCCGATCAATAACTTCGAGATCGTCTTCTTTCCGGTATACCCGATCACCACAAGGTCGATGTCCTCGTCACGCACAATCTTTAGGATTTCAGGTGCAGGTTTTCCGTCGCGCACAACGATCCTTGCATCCACTCCTTTCGATTCCGCAATCTCCTTCACCCGCTCCGCAATCTTTGCGGATTCGTCGAGCATGCGCTGCCGCATCTTCTTTATCGCCGACTCCGGGAGTTTTATGATATCGCCATAATGCCTGCCCGCGCCAACACCGCCAGCGGTAACCACCCGCGCCTCAACGATGCGGCTCGTATCAACGATATTACATGCAGCGACCTTCGCGTTAAACCTCTTTGCAATGCTAAGGCCTGATTGTGCCGCATACTCGGCATCCTTTGAGCCATCTGTGGGGATGAGGATGTTTTCGTAACCTGCCTCTGGTATGCCACCCCGCACCAGCATGACATGGCACTCCGCACCGTGCAGTACGCGGCTTGCGACCGCGCCTATGTGTCCCGAATGCGATATTCCAGTCGCGCCCATGAAGATCACGCTGGCGTCGATCTCGGCTGCTTCGTTGACGATTTCGTCGAACGGATACCCAACCAGCACCTTTGTCGATTTTACGGTCGCGCTATACTCTTCTGCAGTCTTCCTTGCCCGTTCGAGATACATCTCTCCGGTCGTTTCCATCCGTTCGACTAAATCCGGGTCCTTGTACACGCTTGAGTCCACCACATGGATGATCGTCAGTTCCGCGCCGTATATCTCGGTAAACCGTGCGGCATGTACCACCGCGGCGTCTGACTGAACCGAACCGTCAACCGATACCAGATACTGAAATCTTGCCATTTAATTCTCCTTGACTGTATACACCCGCTCAACACGGGTACTCTTCACCACAAAGACCGAACACGGCGATGTTCGTGCGACCTTCTCGGATACGCTCCCGAGTATCCACCGGGAGACTCTGCCCTTTCCGGTGTAGCCGATCACCACAAGATCGATGTTCTTGGCACCGACCGCTTTTAATATCTCGACTGCGGGTTTTCCTTCCCATATCAGGGTCTTTGTCTCGATGCCTTTGGATTTGCCGAGTGCAACCACATCATCGGTGGTTCGTCCCGCCTCCAGCATATCCTTCTCGCTGCCTGTGCGTATCACGGAACATGCCATCAGATCGGCATGATACCTGTGCGCGACGCTTGCAGCGAATGTCGCAGCATATCCGGCATCGATCGAACCGTCGGACGGGACCAGGACACTCCTGTAGAACTGATCGTTCTCGAGTTCGTCCCGCACCAGCAGCACATGACACCGTGCGCCGCGAAGCACGCGCTCAGCGGTGCTGCCGATCGTTTCGCCCTCGGTGCGTTCCGCACCATAAGCGCCAAGAATGATCACACTGGCATCGATCCTCTTCTGTTCCTTGATGATCTCGTTGAATGGCGATCCCGTAAGCACCCTTGCCTCGAGTACCCCGATCCCGCGACTCTTGCACTGATCCTGCACATCATCGATCAGTGCCTGTCCGATCGCGGTATCTTCCTCGAGCTCCTTCGCATCCTTGTGTGCTCTCGTATCCACCACATAGATCGGTGAAATCTCTGCGTTGTACATCTCTGCCATCCGTATGGCATGTTTGACTGCTACTCTGGAATAATCAGAGCCATCAACCGGTAACAGGAATTGAAATTTTACCATAGACGATCCCTCGATGTTATAAATTAGCCCATAACACTTAAGTCTATTTCCCAATGTCGCAATGGAAATAAAAATAGAAATGGTTGAATAAATCAACCATTGCATCTACATCTGCTTGTCTATGTACGGATTGTCAGGCAGCGTGAGATCGAGTCCCATCGCTTCCGCAAGAATCTCCTGCTGATCCTTAAAGATCATCTTCGTGTCCATCGCGTTCATGCCGTCCATAATGTTTCGCCTGCAGAACGGGCATGTGCTTGTAATGATGTCGGCATTCACGAGTTCGGCATCCTGGACCCTCTTCTGAGCCATCTTCAGTGCCAGATCAGAGACACCTGCCTTGATGCCACCGCCCGCGCCGCAGCAACGTTGCAGTTCCCGCGTTCTTGCCATCTCGACAAAGTCCATGCCTGGAACCATGTTGTAAATTCTTCTCGGTTCATCATATACACCGACATGCCTTCCTGTGTGGCAGGAATCGTGGAATGTTACTCGCTGTTTCAGCGGGTGCTTCCACTCAAAGTCGCTCTCACTGAGCGTGCCATCATTCAGCAATCGGTCCATGTACTCACTGATTGCAAGAATCTCGAACGGGAGATCCCCACCTTCGTAGAACTTGGGCCAGTCGATGATACTCGTCCGGTGGCATCCCGCGCACGCATAGATCACAGTCTTGACGCCCTTGTCGATCATCGCGTTCACGTTGTGGTTCACAAACTCCTCTGCAAGCTCGAGCTGCCCGGTCCTTACGAGAACCGAGACACAGCACCATTCCTCAGGTCCGAGCATCGTGAACGGGATGTCCAGTGCCTGCAGAACCCTTGTCGTTGCAACACCGACCCGCTGCATCCGATATGCTGCTGTACATCCTGTGAAGTACGCAACATCTGCCTTGTCCTTGATCTCGACATCCTCCGGAACCCAGCATAGACGGTCCTCCTGATCCGCCTTAAACACATTGTGAGATGCCAGAAGATCCACGAAACCAGTCTGCTTGCCGAA
>JAUWGA010000113.1 GCA_030606635.1 Methanosarcinales archaeon | reverse complement strand
GTATCTCTACAATGAGATGCTTGAAGACCGTAAGAATGCTTATGACCGTTGTGGCGTTGGATTAAACTATAACGAGCAGGCAGGGCAGTTAAAATACCTCAATCTCGGCATATATTCACAGGTTGCGCAGGATGTCCTTCGAAGACTTGATAAAGCGTTCCAGAACTTCTTCAGACGCGTGAAAAATGGTGAGAAGAAGGCAGGATACCCGCGATTTCAGGGTAAGAATCGGTATGATAGTTTCACATACCCTCAAACAGGTTTTAAGATCAAAGATGGTAAACTCCATCTCTCGAAGATCGGGGCGATAAGAATCTTCCGGCACAGAGAAATCGTTGGGAAGATCAAGACATGCACGATCAAACAAGAGGGAGATCAGTGGTATGTGTGTTTCTCTGTGGAACTGTTAGATGTGGAGAAAAAGGAGATTAAGACCTCTGTTGGTGTGGATGTCGGGATAAACATACTTGCGACACTATCAGACGGTACAGAGATCGAGAATCCTAAAACGCTTAATAAGTACGACTCGAAGTTACAGAAAGCGCATAGATGCCTGTCACGGAAAAAGAAAGGATCAAGTAACCGGAATAAGCAGAAGATTGTCCTTGCAGGGATCTATCGTAAGGTGAGAACCGCTCGAAAGGACTATCTGCACAAAGCAAGCCGGATACTCGCAGATACCTACGACCGAATCATATTTGAGGACTTGCAGATCAAAAACATGGTTAAAAACCATCATCTTGCAAGATCAATCCATGATGCATCTTGGGGTATGTTAATCAGTCTAACGACCTACAAAGCGGAAGAAGCTGGTGGGATTGTAGAACTGGTTAATCCGAGAAATACATCAAAACAATGTTCGGTTTGCGGCTGCATCCAATCGATGCCGCTCTCACAGAGGATATACCAATGTCCGGACTGTGGGGCGGTCATGGGGCGAGATCACAATGCTGCAATCAACATCTTAGACAAGCATGTACCCGCGGACTGCGGGGAATTAACGCCTGCGGAGATGGTTGCAGGAGCAACCGCTATGAATCAGGAAGCCCCGCTACTTATAGCGGGGAGGAAGTCACTAAACAATCGATCTTATGATTGAGGTATAACAGAGAGGTCTTGATATGGAGAAGCAACTCGTAGCAGTCATGGATTTTGGCGGGCAGTACAGCCACCTGATCGTGCGGAGATGCAGGAATCTCGAGGTGTACGCCGAGATGATCCCGCACACCACCACGCCAGAAGCGATTCGAGATATGAATCCGAGCGCGATCATCCTGTCAGGAGGTCCATCCAGCGTGTATGCAGACAATGCCCCGGTATGCGACACTGAAATATTCAATCTCGGCATACCTGTTCTTGGAATCTGCTACGGAGCCCAACTGATCGCACATGCCCTGGGCGGGGATGTCAAACACACCGAAATGCGAGAATACGGGAAGACCGAACTACTTGTGGATGACAGATCGGATCTCTTCGAGGGAATACCGGAAAAAACGACTGTCTGGATGTCGCACGGGGATCTGGTCGGAAGCTTGCCCGCGGATTTTGATATCATCGCACACACCGCAGGGTCTCCTGTTGCAGCATTCAGAAAGGAGCGTATCTACGGCATCCAGTTCCACCCCGAGGTTGTGCACACCACGGAGGGCGAGAAGATGCTCAAAAACTTCCTCTTTTCGATATGCGGATGCGATCCCGACTGGAGTTCGGAATCATTCATCAACAGTGCTATCGACGAGATCAGAGCGACGGTGGGAAGCGGCAGGCTGATTCTTGGCTTGAGCGGTGGAATCGACTCTGCAACCGTTGCTGTTCTGCTCCACCGCGCAATCGGGGATGAACTGACCTGCATTTATGTTGACAACGGTCTCATGCGGAAGAACGAGACCGAAGAGATCGTACACACATTCAAAGATAATTTCGAGATCAATCTTGAGGTCGTTGATGCGCAGGACCGGTTTTTGGAGAGACTGCGCGGGATCAGTGATCCTGAAGAGAAACGAAAGGTGATTGGGGTTGAGTTCATCCGCGTCTTTGATGAGGCTGCCGCGCGGATCGGGGATGTTGATTTTCTTGCGCAGGGCACGATCTATCCGGACCGGGTTGAGAGCGCAGCAACCTCCCTTCTTGCATCGCGCATCAAATCACACCACAACGTCGGAGCGCTGCCCGATGAGATGAAACTACGGTTGATCGAACCGATACGTGACCTTTACAAGGACGAGGTGCGCGCAGTTGCAAAGAAACTCGAACTACCCGACGACATCGTCAAACGCCACCCGTTCCCGGGTCCGGGTCTTGCAGCAAGGATCATCGGAGAGGTTACACCCGATAAACTCATAATCTGTCGTGATGCGGGCGCGATCGTCGAAGAAGAACTGAAGAATTGGGGACTCTATGATAAAACATGGCAGGCGTTTGCGATGGTCGGAGACGATCTCGCAACGGGCGTTCTCGGGGACGAGCGGTCGCTCGGGCATATCGTGACAATCAGGGCGGTGGAATCAGTCGAAGCGATGACTGCCGACTTTGCAAGACTCCCGTACGACCTGCTGGAAAAGATCAGCAGCAGGATCACAAACGAGATCAGTGGCGTGACATGGGTTGCTTATGCGATCTCATCCAAGCCGCCGTCCACGATCGAGCCATGCTGATGAATCTTGTCTCGACAGACATGTCCGCGGTGGTAGCGCAGCCGTGCAACTCCTTAAACTCCAGCCATCCTCGCTACGCGGTCGAAGAACCACATCTCAGTATCCCTCGGACCCGGATGCGCCTCAGGATGGTACTGCACCGAAAGGACATCGAGATCGGGATGCTCGAATCCCTCAATCGTACCGTCGTTCGTGTTGATCTGCGTGATCTCAATTCCGGTTCCCCCAATTGAGTCCTTAGCAACAGCAAAACCGTGATTCTGTGACGAGATGTAGACCTTCCCGCTCTGCATGTCCTTGACAGGCTGGTTTGCCCCGCGGTGCCCGAACTTGAGTTTGTAGGTCTCGCACCCGAGCGCGAGCGCCATCACCTGATGCCCGAGACAGATGCCTGTAATTGGCAGCGTGCCGGCAAGCTCTGCCACCGCGCTGATCGCGCTCTTGGCCTGCTGTGGGTCGCCTGGTCCGTTTGAGAGAAAGAGGATGTCAGGATTTGTAGACATGATTTCTGTTGCGGTTGCGGTGGCTGGAAGAACAGAGATGTCGAAGTTCCTGCGCTCGAGACTCCGGAGGATGTTTTGTTTGATCCCAAGATCGATCAGCGCGACTCTCTTCCCGCTGCCCTCGATGTGATACGGTCTCTTACACGTCACCTGCGAGATCAGGTCGATCTCAGAGATATCGGGCTGCTCGCGTGCGAGTTCCACGGCATATTCCCCATCGATACCGCCGCTGCCGCCGTCCACGATCAGCGCGGCGCGGAGCGTTCCGTGCTCTCGCGTCTTGATCGTGAGATGCCGGGTATCGATTCCCGCGATTCCGGGCTTGCCCTCGCGCTCCAGAAACTCGTGGATGCTCTCCTTGTGCTGGTGGTGTGACGGGTGGTCGCACGCCTCCCGCACGACAAGTCCCTCTGCCTGCATCCCCTGTGACTGGAACGCGTCAGGGTTCACGCCGTAATTGCCTATAAGCGGGTACGCAAACATCAGGATCTGTCCCCTGTACGATGGGTCGGTCAGCGCCTCCTCGTATCCAGTGAACTGCGTGGTGAAGACAAGTTCTCCGGAGACCTCGCATTCGGAGCCAAAACCAGTGCCGTGTAGGATCGTCCCATCCTCAAGCCCGATAACAGCGTTCATGGTCTCTGGTATGGGGTCTTGGGTTGATATAGATTGTGGAATCCTGTGGATGTGGAACTGATGTTATGAGATTTATATTTCATGACTCATTTTATTTGTGATAGAAAAACCTTAAATAATATCATAAGGTAATCACCTTCCGAAGACCTATGAAATATGTCATAGCAATAATACGACCCGAACGGCTCGACTCTGTCACGAGGGAGCTTCAGAAGGTTGAGGTGAGCCGATTGACCGTATCGCCGGTATCAGGATATGGCGCTCAGAAAGGATATTTAGAGGTATACCGGGCAGTTGAACTTGAGGTAAACCTTCTTGAAAAGATCAAGCTCGAAATAGCGGTAAATGATAATTTTCTCGCACCAACGATCGAAGCCATCCAGAAGGGAGCAAAGACAAACGAAAAAGGCGAGATCGGAGACGGCAAGATATTTGTCCTGCCGCTCGAGGATGTTGTAAGGATCAGTACCAGCGAAACCGGTTATGAGGCGATCTGAGGACATGGGAGGTTACGAAAAATGGCTATCGTCTTCGCAGATACCGCGTGGGTGTTGATCTCATCAGCGCTCGTCCTCTTCATGCTCCCCGGACTCGCGCTCTTCTATGGCGGGATGGTCCGGCGGAAGAACGTCTTAAGCAGCATGATGCACTCGTTTGTGGTTATGGGGATCGTCGCTGTGCTCTGGGTTGTGGTCGGGTATTCGCTCGCATTCAGCGAGGGGAACTGGTTTGTCGGCGGACTTGACCACATCTTCCTTGCAGGAATCGACCACAATTCAACGACCGGAACGATCCCGACGTACGCATTCGTTGCGTTCCAGGGCATGTTTGCAATCATAACGCCCGCGCTTATCTCGGGTGCTGTTGTCGGACGCATCAAGTTCAAGAGTTACATCGCGTTTATCACGCTCTGGAGCTTGATCGTCTATGCGCCGGTCTGCCACTGGGTCTGGGGCGGCGGGTTTTTGACAGGCGAGGCACTCGACTTTGCAGGCGGAACAGTCGTTCACATCACATCCGGAATCTCAGCACTCACAATCCTCGTCTTCCTTGGCAAACGGAAGGGTTACGGCGTGGACATCATAAAGCCGCACAACGTAACACTCACACTCATCGGCACCGGGCTCCTCTGGTTTGGCTGGTTTGGGTTTAACGCGGGCTCCGCACTCGCTGCAAACGAGATCGCAGCGCTCGCATTCATGACAACGTTCGTTGCGCCTGCAGCAGCCGGACTCTCATGGATGGTTGCGGAATGGTGGGGCACCGGAAAACCAACTGCGCTTGGGTTTGCAACAGGAATTCTAGCGGGTCTCGTGGCGATAACGCCTGCCGCCGGATTCGTGACGCCGATGGCTGCAATCGCAATCGGGGTTGTTGCGGGGGTTGTCTGCTACAGCGCAGTGATGCTGAAAGGAAAGCTTGGTTACGATGATTCGCTCGATGTCTTCGGCGTCCATGGTGTAGGTGGAACCACAGGAGCGCTTCTGACCGGCGTGTTTGCGACTGTTGGTGCTGCCGGGCTACTCTCTGGTAACTCACACCAGCTCTTCCTGCAGTTCGAGGGAGCTGCCATTACGATGGCGTACGCAGTTGTCTGCACCCTTGCAATCGGCTTTGTTCTGGATAAGACGCTGGGACTCAAGGTCTCTGTGAGCGAGGAGAATATCGGGCTCGATCAGACGCAGCACGGCGAGAAGGGATACAATTTCTGAATTTGAGATGCCACACGAAGGGGATTTGAAAACTATTGCGAGTCCCCTTCCAATTCCTCCGGCGATGGTGGGAAACTGACCCATAAGCCCCACTGGTGCACTATTCACCTGCCCACATTTCGGGTCCGATCGCATTTGACTGTATAGTCCCAAATGTTTTGACTTTATATACTCCCCTCCACTTTCTAAATTTTCTCACAATCCTGCCCCCATCCGCTTGAGAAAGACGTTCAGCTTACATCCATCCGGAAGTCTTGACCAAAATGCATCCTCTGGCGTCT
>JAUWGA010000064.1 GCA_030606635.1 Methanosarcinales archaeon | reverse complement strand
ACCGTTCGATTGCGGACGGAATCATACCACAAAAGGAGGTAAGAACAAATGGCAAAGAAAATACTACCATTGGCTCCAGTTGAGCGACTTATACGGGCTGCATCCGAAGGCGACATCAGGGTCAGCGAATCGGCACGCAGTGCTTTGACCGACGAGCTCGAGAAGATCGGAATGAAAATCGCTAAGGAAGCGATTATCGAGACGAAACACGCGGGCAGAAAGACGGTTAAGGCAGAAGACATCAACAGAGCACTTGATATACTCAAACTGGACTGAAATTCCAGTTTGAACGCTTTCCGCCCGGCGAATCAATCGTTGCGGGCGGTCTTATTTTTTTAGGGGTACCATGAACACACATTACACATCTGAAGAGATCGAGAAGTATCGGCAGGCGGGAAAGATCCTTGCAGAGGTGCGGGAGCAGACCGCAAAGAGAATAACAGTCGGAGCGAGCATCCTTGAGACCGCGGTCTTTTCAGAGAATCTGATACGCGATCTCGGCGGACAGCCCGCATTCCCGTGCAACCTTTCGCTAAACGAGGACGCTGCGCACTACACGCCCGGCGCAGACGATACAGCGGTATTCGGCGAGGATATGGTAAAACTCGACATCGGGGTCCACGTCGATGGATATATCGCGGATTCTGCCTTGACGGTTGATCTTTCAGACCATCCCGAACTCGTGGACGCGTCGAAGGCGGCGCTTGAGAGCGCAATCGGTGCGATCCACGCCGGAATCGATACAAGGGAGATCGGGGCGGCAATCGAGGAGGCGATTGGCGAGTTCGGATACCGACCGATCTCAAACCTCACAGGGCACGGACTCGCACAATATCTGGCACATGTTCCGCCAAGCATCCCGAACATACATACACGCACCGGAACCGTGCTTTACGAGGGGCAGGTTGTCGCAATCGAGCCGTTCGCGACTGAGGGGGAAGGAAAAGTAAGGGATGCAACGAGATGGGAGATTTACCACATTACGACAGAAAACCCCCAACTTCCGCGCATTCCAAGAGCAAGGGCACTGTTAAAGGCGATGATGGAGTATAAAACCCTCCCGTTTGCGAGAAGATGGTTTTCCGGAGAGAAGATCGATCTTACATTCAGGCAACTGACAAAAGCAGGACTCATCAAACCTTATCCCGTCCTGCGGGAGGTCACCGGTGCGCTTGTATCCCAGGCAGAGCATACCGTGATCGTCACCGAGAATGGCTGCGAGGTCACAACTGTATGATGCATCTCATCTCCGTATCAGACCTGACGCGTGAGGAGATATACGAACTCCTTGATCTGGCTGCCCGGATGAAAGAGAGGCGTGGTCAGTACATGGATGCGCTCAAAGGCACGAGTCTTGCCATGATCTTTGAAAAGTCGTCTACACGTACGAGGGTTTCCTTCGAGGTTGCGATGACCGAACTCGGAGGACATGCGCTCTACTTGAATTACGCTGATCTCCAGCTCGGACGGAGCGAGACGATCTGCGATACTGCAAGCGTACTCTCCAGATACGTCCAGATGATTACAGCGCGGGTTTATAGCCACGAGACCGTGCGTGAACTTGCAAGATGCGCAGATATCCCTGTGATCAATGCGCTCTCTGATCTGGAGCATCCGTGCCAGTTGCTTGCAGATCTGCTGACCATCCGGGAACGCAAAGGGGGTCTTAAGGGTCTGCGCATCGCGTGGATCGGGGACGGGAACAACGTCTGCAACTCACTGATACTTGGAAGCGCGATAACCGGCATGAACATCTCGGTAGCGTGCCCTGCCGGTTACGAGCCGGATGCGAGGGTTGTGGCTCGTGCTAACGAACTCGGAAGCGATGTCTTGATCACAGACGACCCGATCGAGGCAGCATCCGGCGCTGATGTCCTGTACACCGATGTCTGGGTATCGATGGGGGATGAGAAGGAAGAAGAGAAGCGCCTCCGGGATTTTTCCGGTTTCCAGATCAATAGCGATCTTTTGAGTCATGCAAAATCCGATTGTATCGTGCTCCACTGCCTGCCAGCTCATCGCGGGCAGGAGATATCTGCCGAGGTGCTGGATGGCGAACATTCGGTTGTGATGGATCAGGCAGAGAACCGGTTGCACGTACAAAAAGCGCTACTGGCGACGGTGGTCCCGCGCACCAAAAGTTTATATCCTGCATGACCCAACACATCACGTACAGACGGGCTCGTAGCTCAGTCAGGCAGAGCGGTGGGCTCTTAACCCATTCGCCAAGGGTTCAAATCCCTTCGAGCCCGTTTGCAACCACAGGGTGGCAATCGTGGTAACGATCACCAAGTCCGCAACAGATGAACTGAAAACCATTCTCAAAGCCGAAACCAGACCGGAACATGCCGATTGCGGTCTGCGGATATATGTGGCAGGAATGGGCGATCGGGGTATAATTTATGGTCTTGAACTGGACAGTGCCCGGCACGACCGTGACATTGTGCTCGATCTCGGCGGGATTAAGACGCTCATCGACGAGAAGATCGCGCCATCGATGCAGAATATCGTGATCGATTTTACGGATACCGGTAACGAGCGTGGATTCGTGATCAGCGACCCGTACTTGTACTGTGGATGCAGGTAATGTTCTCAGGTAGTATCTTCAGAGAATTCACAAAAAAGTCGAGAACACGCAGACTGAAAAACCCCGTTTTATTCCGACGATGTTATGAGGTGGACATACCACCATTGTCCCAGAACTCAACGACCTTCGCTCTTGTCGGCATCGGCTTGATAGGGTTGGTTGCACTCAGGAGACGAGAGGAGTGATTAACTCCTTTATTTTTTTTATACATGTACAAACAGTGAGACGTTAGTCTCTGGCTGGTAAACTCCACTCATAAACCCCGTGCTTTGGCAAGTTGTGGACGAAATCGGTGTCGATGTCCGCAATCTTTCGGCTAACGCCCATTCACAGATGGAAACACGTACCAGTGATCTCCTTCTCGACTGTGCCGTCGTCCAGTTCCACAATCAGTGCCCCGTCGTGGTCGACGCCGACCGCCTCACCAAGAATCGTCCTGAACCTTGTTACGATCTTCACCCTCCGCCCGATCGTGGATGAATGCTCTCTCCATTGCTTGAGGACTGAAGGGAAACCATCTGTCAGGAATGCTACGTAATACTGCTCGAACCGCTCCAGAAACCTCTGCGTGATCGCTATCCGGTCCACAACCTGCCCCGTCTCTTCTTTAAGCGACGTTGCTTGCAACATTGTGATCGGCGGGAGCGCATCGAGCCTGGTATTGGCGTTGACCCCGATCCCGATGATCACATAGTTCATGGCATCTGCCTCTGCATCGATCTCGGTTAAGATGCCGCAGACCTTCTTCTCGTTTATGAGTATGTCGTTGGGCCACTTTATTCTTGCGTTAATCCCCAGTTCCTTTAAGACTTCGACAGCCGCAACTCCTGTAACAAGCGTCAGTCTGTGGAGTTGGTCGGGAGGGATCTCCGGCTTTAGGATGATCGAGAGATATATCCCGCCGGGTGGAGATGCCCACGCACCACCAGTCCTGCCCTTGCCTTCGAACTGTTCCTCTGCAATAACGACGGTTCCGTTTGGGCTATCTGCGGCGATCTTTCTGGCTCTCAGATTGGTGGAGTCCAGTTCATCGAAATGATGTATCTGCCTGCCAACAAACTCTGTTTTGAGCCCTTTTTCGATTTCAGCAGGCAGGAGCAGGTCGGGAATGCCTTTGAGCATGTAACCCTTGCCCTTGACCGATTCGATAGTATACCCACAGTCCCGCAGTGCATTGATATGCTTCCAGACCATCGTCCGCGAGATGTTTAATGCCTTTGATACATCCTCACCTGAAACAAACTCTTCAGGTTTCTCTTTGAGCATTTCCAGGATTTTTTGTTCCGATTTCATGATCAATTGTCCGTTATTTAAGTGGAGCTACTCATATACATCTGCACAGCAGCGGTTACCGCCGCAACCTTCCGGTCATCCGCACTTATGGCAGAAGCAAGGGTCGCGCCCTTCACTTTCTCCTGTTCAACCACAACGGCAACCTCCGCTGGTATGTCGAAGTCATCGATGAAGTGTGTCGATAGTTCGGCTCTTATGAAGTGCGGGTTTTTAAGTACTGCCTTATGAAACGGGATGTTTGTTGTAACACCAATGATGACGTACTCGTACAGTGCCCGGCGCATCCGTTCTATAGCTTCAAGCCTGTGTTCACCCCACGATATCAGTTTGGATACCATCGAGTCGTAGTGCGGGGAGATCGTATAGCCCATATAGACGCCGCTGTCCACCCGTATCCCAGGACCTCCTGGCGACCTGTACCGCGTGAGTCTTCCAGGTGATGGCGCGAAATCGTTCATCGGGTCTTCGGCATTGATCCTGCACTCGATCGCCCATCCATTGATGGTGATATCCTCCTGCCTGCGATCCAGTTCCTCGCCTGCTGCGATTCTTATCTGCCTCCTCACGATATCAAGCCCGGTAACCATCTCAGTTATCGGATGCTCCACCTGCAGTCTCGCGTTCATCTCGAGGAAATAGAAGTCTCCGTCAGAGTAGATGAACTCCACAGTCCCTGCATTGGTGTAACGAAATGCCTCTGCCGCCTCAATTGCCGTCCTGCCCATCTCTTCCCGGAGTTCCGGGGTTATGACCGGCGATGGCGACTCTTCGATCAGTTTCTGGTGGCGACGCTGTATCGAACACTCCCTCTCGTTTAAGTGGATCGTATTTCCGCGGGAATCCGCAAGGATCTGGAACTCGATGTGTCTTGGCTGGTGCAGGTATTTCTCCATAAATATGGTGGCATCGCCAAACACCGATTCAGCCACTGCCTGGGTCGAATCGATGGCACCGCGCAATTCGGAAGCGTTGTTTGCGATCTTCATCCCGATCCCGCCACCGCCTGCCGATGCTTTCACGATGACCGGATACCCGATCTTCTCTGCATCATCGAGTGTGGATTCAGGATCATCGATTCCGGCAGAGATTCCGGGTATGATTGGAACGCCTGCCTTTTCCATCGCCTTTCTGGCAGCGATCTTGCTGCCGGAAGCTTCCATAGACTTGCTGGACGGACCTATGAAGACGATCCCCATCTTCTCGCATTCGCTTACGAAAACCGAATTTTCGGAAAGAAACCCATATCCAGGGTGGATCGCCTCCGCGCTTGTCTTCTCTGCGACATCGAGAATCCTGTCGATCATAAGGTAACTCTGGCTCGTCGGCGGAGGTCCGATGCAGTGGGCCACGTCAGCGTACTTTGCGAATAACGCGTGTTTGTCTGCCTCTGAATATACCGCCACAGTCGTTATACCCATCTCGCGACATGCTCTCATCGCCCGTATGGCTATCTCGCCCCGGTTCGCAACCAGTATCGTGTTAAACAAAGTAAAAACACTCCTATTAGTAGACAGACATGAGATTAGCCCCGGCACCAACAGTATCGCCTTCGGAGACGAATATCTCCCTGACGATCCCGCTGTGCGGGGAATGGATGTTGTTCTCCATCTTCATAGCCTCGATCACTGCAACGACATCGCCCTCCTCGACGGCGTCCCCTTTTGAAACCTTCAGCCCAAGAACCATCCCGTGCATGTTGCTCGATATCCCGCCTTCCACAGACGCATGGGCTGGCTTCGCATCACCGGCAGCCACAGCCATCTCGCCAGTCCCGGTCGGTTCGACCTCGACAACGAACGCCTCCCCGTCGACAACCACTTTGAATTTGTTAAACATTCCATGAGCATGAACTCCACTGCCACTGGTTGCCGCTGTCGCCGCCGGCTGTAACGTCTCCTCCTCTGCCTCGCCCCTGAGAAACTTCGGAGCGATCTGTGGATAGATCGCATAAGTCAGGATATCCTCCTCTTTCCTGACTATGCCGAGTTCCTCTGCTTCTTTTGTCCGCATCTCAAGTTCGGGCGGGAGCAGGTCGGCAGGTCGGCATGTTACAGCCGTATCATCGCCAAGCACCTTTGCAAGCAGCTGCTTGTTAATCGGCGCAGGCGGTCTCCCGTATATGCCGCGAACATAGTCCCGCACCTCCTTTGGTATGACCTTGTACCGCTCGCCCATCATGACATTCAGGACCGCCTGGGTGCCCACGATCTGGCTGGTCGGCGTTACAAGCGGCGGATAGCCAAGATCCTCCCGCACCTTCGGCATCTCCCTGAGTACATCGCCGTACCGATCCATCGCGTTCTGTTCCTTGAGCTGGGACACCAGATTTGAGAGCATTCCCCCGGGTATCTGGTGGATCAGGACGCTCGTGTCGATCTTTTCGGAAACAGGATCGAGGATGCCCATGTATTTTTCTTTTACCCCGTCGAAATACTCCTTTATCTCGGTCAATAAGGCAAGGTCAAGACCGGTATCGTATGGCGTCCCGTAAAGACCTGCAACAACAGTCTCTGTCGGTGGCTGGGATGTGCCGCCCGCAAACGGGGAGAATGCGGTATCCAGAATATCGACCCCTGCCTCGCAGGCAGCCAGGTAACTCATGGGCGCCATCCCGCTGGTGCTGTGCGAATGCAGGTCAATAGGCAGCCCGACCTCGTCCTTGAGTGTCTTGATGAGGTCGTAAGCGGCGTGCGGCGAGATGAGACCTGCCATATCCTTTATGCAGATAGAGTCACAGTCAAGCGATGCCAGTTCCCTCGCGAACGCAACAAACGTCTCTATCGTGTGCACAGGGCTTATCGTGTAGCTGATCGTCCCCTGAACGTGCGCACCTGTTTTCTTTGCTGCACTGATTGCAACCTCCATGTTCCTGATGTCATTTACGGCATCGAAGACCCGGAATATGTCGATTCCATTTTCTGCTGATTTTTCAACGAATTTGATGACGATATCGTCAGGATAATGCCGGTATCCGACAATGTTCTGTCCCCGAAGGAGCATCTGAAGCGGAGTCTCCCTGATCTCCTCCGCAAGGCTTCTCAGCCGGTCCCAGGGGTCTTCATTCAAGAACCGGATACAGACATCAAAGGTTGCACCGCCCCAGACCTCGAGCGAGAAAAAGCCGACGCTGTCCAGTTTCTCTGCGATCGGGAGCATATCCCGGGTCCGCATCCTGGTTGCGATCAGGGACTGGTGCGCATCCCTTAGCGTGGTATCGGTTATTGCTACTTGCGTCATTTCACTCTTTCTTTCTTGACCCATTCCCTATTAAAAGGCGATCGTTTATCGGGTGTTGCATGAGATTGTCAGGTCACGCGAGTGGTATGGGGCGTGGATAAATCGCCGCAATCAAAATTTTTAGTGAAAAAACTTCTGGTTGTGGCAGCCAAATTCGTGCAGTTCGGGGTATTCGCCCGCATTCATGTTTCAGACCTACACACGTTTGCCGAAGCTATCTCCAGATCCGATCATACTGCCGAAAGTTGCAAAAAACAGATGCAAAAAAAAGAAAAAAGGGTGCGCGGGTTACCACGCTTCAGTACATGCCTTCCATTCCGCCCATACCTTCCATGCCTGGAGGCATTCCGCCGCCGCCACCTGCTGGCATCGGTTCTCCTCTGGATGCGATAACGTCATCGATCCGCAGGATCATGACAGCTGCCTCTGCAGCAGAACTGATCGCCTGCGTCTTGACACGCAGCGGCTCAACAATGCCTGCTTCCCACATATCAACGATATCGCCGGTGTATACGTTAAGTCCTGCATGGACGTTGCCGTCCTTGTGCTGGCTCGTCATCTCGACCAGTTTATCGATCGGATCAAGTCCTGCATTCTCTGCAAGCGTTCTCGGGATGATCTCAAGCGCGTCTGCGAATGCGTTCACTGCCAGCTGCTCCCTGCCGGTCAGGCTGTTTGCATACTCGTGTAGTTTCAGCGAGAGTTCGACCTCTGGCGAGCCGCCGCCTGACACAAGTTTTCCGTCCTCGATCGTGACGCCCACGACACGCAGAGCATCTTCAAGCGCACGCTCCAGCCCATCGACCACATGCTCGGTTCCACCGCGCAGTATCAGCGAGACCGCCATCGGGTTCTTGCAACCTGTTACAAAGACCATGTTCCCGCCGCCGATCTTCTTCTCCTCAACCAGATTCGCGGAACCGATATCGGTAGCCTCGATCTCATCGAGATTCGTGATGTTCTTAGCACCTGTTGCTTTTGCCAGTTTATCGAGATCGCTCTTCTTGCATCTGCGAATCGCCATGACCCCGGCCTTTGCAAGGAAATGCTGAGCCATGTCATCGATCCCCTTCTGGCAGAAGAGAACGGTTGCACCACTGTCAGTGATCTTTGTGACCATATTCTTAAGCATCTTCTCTTCCTGATCCAGGAATGACTGGAGCTGGTCAGGCGATGTGATCTGGATCTCTGCATCCACTTCAGTGCTCTTCAGTTCGACTGCAGTGCTCAACAGTAGGATCTTTGCGTTTTCGACCTTCTTTGGCATGTTCGGGTGTACCCGCTCCTTGTCGATGATCATGCCGCTTATCAGTTCAGAGTCCTCAACAGAACCCCCAACCTTCTTTTCAACCTTGATATTCTCGATATCAACGGTCATCTCGCCATCGGTCTCCTCTGCAACCGACCGAACCGCATCAACACAGAGTTTGGAAAGCTTGTCCCTCGTCCCTTCGATCCCCTTTCCGGTCATAGCGGTGTTTGAGATCTTGAGAAGCGATTCCCCGTCATCTGATGAGACGCTGGTCGCTATCGATTCGAGTATCTCATCAGCTTTGATGGCTGCAAGCCTGTACCCGGATGCGATGATCGTCGGGTGTACATCCTTGTCGAGCAGATCTTCTGACATCTTCAAGAGCTCTCCGGTCAGAACCGCAGCGGTCGTTGTGCCGTCCCCTACCTCATCGTCCTGGGTCTTTGAGACCTCTACGACCATCTTCGCTGCCGGGTGCTCGATATCCATCTCTTTTAAGATGGTGACGCCGTCGTTTGTGATGACGATGTCGCCGAGTCCGTCCACGAGCATCTTGTCCATTCCCTTTGGTCCAAGCGTGGTGCGTACCGCAGCGGCTACTGCCTTCGCAGCCATGATGTTCGAGTTCTGTGCATCTCTTCCGCGTGTTCTTTCGCTTCCTTCACGCAAAATGAATATTGGCTGTCCTCCAAGTTGTCCTGCCATTTTTTATCATGCCTCACTTATATTACTAATGACCCTGATGCAATAATCAGGTCAACAAATCAGTGATAGTACTTCTATAAAAGGCTTGCGGTGGCGAATGACTGCCGGCTTGCCGCAAGTGTTATGGCACATCTCCGGGTTTTCCAGACACTTCACAATTAGGTTCTATCCCAGGTTCTATCAAAAAATCGAAAGAGGATGGGGGTCGTCAACAAATTGTTAAGGGGATATGCGAGCGGGAGTGTGGGAAGTGGGGAGTGGGGGTTAGTGTGGTTAAAAAAGGTTTTAGAAACCCGCTCGCATGGTACACCACTGTTACATGGTAGTATATAAACCTTTCGACTCGGTAAATTATATGTATAGTCCCAAATGTTTTGACTTTATATACTCCCCTCCACTTTCTAAATTTTCTCACAATCCTGCCCCCATCCGCTTGAGAAAGACGTTCAGCTTACATCCATCCGGAAGTCTTGACCAAAATGCATCCTCTGGCGTCT
>JAUWGA010000093.1 GCA_030606635.1 Methanosarcinales archaeon | reverse complement strand
AACTCGGGAAGCGCTGTTCTCTTGGCAACCCCGCGCTTTGTCGCCATGACAAGATAATGATCCGAATCAAACGTGCTGACCTTGACAAACGCGGTAACGCTCTCGTCGCCGGATAGCTCGAGTAGATTCACGATCGCCTTTCCTTTCGACTGCCTGCTCCCCTCAGGAATCCTGTATACCTTCAGCCAGTGAACCTTGCCCTTGTCTGTGAAAAAGAGGATGTAATCGTGGGTGTTTGCGATGAAGATATCCTCGACGACGTCTTCTTCCTTCGTGCCCATGCCGATAACGCCCCTGCCGCCGCGCCCCTGCCGCCGGTACGTATCGACCGGCACACGTTTGATGTAGCCGGTGTTCGAGATCGTGATGATCGCATCTTCTGACGGGATCAAGTCCTCGTCCTCGAACTCCTCGTGTGCCTCCAGTATCTCAGTCCTCCGCAGGTCCGCATACTTCTCTTTTATCGCGAGGAGTTCCTCTTTTATCAGGTCGAGGACTTTTTGGGGGTTTGCAAGCACTTCTCTCAAAAACGCAATCGTCTCTTCGAGCGATGCATACTCTTCCTCCAGTTTCTCGCGTTCAATGCCAGTGAGGCGGCGGAGCTGCATCTCGAGGATCGCTTTCGCCTGCACATCCGATAGTCCGAAATTCGCGATCAAACCGTCTCTTGCTGCCTCTGACGTCTTTGATGATCGTATCAGCTTGATCACGGCATCGATGTTATCGAGCGCGATCTTCAGCCCGTCAAGGATGTGCATCCGATCTTCTGCCTTTTTAAGATCGTATCTGCTTCTCCGGATGATTATCTCTTTTCTGTGATCGATATAACACTGTATCAAGCCCTTCAGTGGGAGAACCTTTGGCTCGCCGTTCACCAGCACGAGGTTGATGATCCCGAAGGTGGTCTTTAATTGCGTGTGCTTGTATAACTGGTTTAAGATGACCTGCGTGTTCGCGCCCTTCCGGGTCTCGATAACGACCCTGATCCCGTCCTTGTCTGATTCGTCCCTGAGATCACTGATGCCCTCGACCCGCTTCCCCTTCACGAGATCTGCGATGTTCTCAACGAGTTTCGCCTTGTTCACGCGGTACGGGAGTTCAGTGACGATGATCCGCTCCCTGTCCTTCGTAGTCTCGATCTCTGTTCTGGCGATCATCTCGACGATGCCGCGTCCTGTCGTGTATGCAGCCAGAACCCCTTTAAGTCCGGTTATTGCAGCGGCTGTCGGGAAATCCGGCGCCTTCACATGCGCCATCAGTTCGTGAACGGTCGCGTCAGGATTGTCGATCAGGTGGATGGTGCCGTCTACGACCTCGCCTAAGTTGTGCGGCGGCATATTCGTCGCCATCCCCACAGCGATCCCTGTCGAGCCGTTCACAAGCAGATTCGGGAGCAGCGCAGGGAGAACGGATGGCTCTTTCAAGGAATTATCATAATTCGGAACGAAATCGACGGTATCCTTGTTTATGTCCTCGAGAAGCTCTTTTGCGACCTTCGCCATCTTGACTTCGGTATATCTCATCGCAGCCGCTGAATCGCCGTCGATCGAGCCGAAATTTCCCTGCCCATTAATAAGCGGATACCGAAGCGAGAACGTCTGCACCATCCTGACGATGGTGTCGTAGATCGCGGCATCGCCATGCGGATGGTACCTGCCCATCACGTCACCCACGATGCGTGCCGATTTGCGGTGCGGCTTATCAGGTGTTGCGCCGCTCTCGAGCATCGCATAAAGGATGCGGCGGTGTACAGGTTTCAGCCCATCCCTGACATCGGGAAGCGCACGCCCGACGATCACGCTCATCGCATAATCGAGATACGAGGATTTCAATTCCTCGGTGATTGCGACCTGGCGTACCCTGTCAGTCTCCGGTTCTAACTGTGTTTGCGAGTCAGGGGGTGTGGTCATGTAGCCTCTGTAATGTGTTGTCCTGTTAGAACTTAACACTTGAGAATGAAATTCCCTGCACGATTGGGGAGACTGTCTGCCAGACTCTCGGCAAGCTCCTCTCGCACCTCGCCGCTGTAATAGTCGATCCGTGCAGCGATCGTCAGTTTTGAAGCGAATCTCCGTGCAATCTTGCCGCGCAGGCGGCGTGGGGACGCGTGGACGAGTGGGTGCTGGAAGATCACGCCGTGCTTTGGCGAAGCTGCCCCGCGCAGATGCCGGAACATCGCCCTGTTCGCACCAAGAATCTGCAAGCGGCTTGCAGGCATCCTGGCAAGTTTCCCAAGCCCGCCTGCTATGCTGATCAACCGTGCAGCAAGCAGCCCGCCTGCAAGGTTCGTGAGGTTTGGCGCTATAAGGCTCGTCTCGTCCTGAATGTACTCGATGAGTATTCCGCGGCTCTCGTACAGATCGGTGAGATTCTGTGCAAGGGTGCGCATCGCAGGCGGGATCTCGCGCCTCTCCAGAATTTCCCTGACCGCATCCTCTGACGGCAAGACCCCCTCCTCATACATGGAATACCACTCGAAGAGATGCTCCGAAATCAGATTCAAGGTCGGACTTAAGTCATCAAGCATCTTTATTGCATGGATGACCTCCTCGTCCCCGCGTGCGGACCGCAAGACCTCTTCTCTTGCGAGCCGGATCGTCACCTCATGGAGTAGTGCACGATACTCGTCTTCAGAATCGACGAACCCCTCCCCGAAGAAGAATGTGCGGATGTCTGTTAACGCCTCTGGCGCCGACGCCCGGGACAGAGAATTTTTCACGGGCGTTAACGGCTCTGCCGTCGATGCTTGCATCACCGGACACGGGCCCCGGTCCAGTAACATAGAAACGATCGCATCAGGACTTGCCATTCAGTCCTTGATTGCGATCGGCTTCTTTGCCTCGCGTGTGAACATGATCGGCAGGACGTTCAACACACCGAGCAGGTCACCTTCTTTGATCTCGCCGGTATCCTGCGCGAGAATGTATGCTGACTTGATGCATCGATCAACCTCGACAGGCGCAACCCCATCTCCGGATCCGACACGCACCACTGATACAAGCGCATGTGGGGAAAATGCGCATAGGAGCGCAAGCAGATCATGCTGCAGTTTAATCTCCTTGATCCTGATCTTCTCAAACGCGCCCTTTACTATCGTCATATCCTCGCCTGCGACGAGGATCTCCCATTTGGCGCGGGTTGCTATCGTAAACTCGTAAGGTGCTACTTCGACCTTGCTCCGCTCCAACCCCTGTTCTGACAGGGATACGATCTGTATGGTTTGAGATTCCATGGCTCCACATCAACTGGTTATAATATATAGCTATCCCAGTTGCATCTGGATCGAATCAGGTCTCATGTCCATGAGCGATTGCAACCGGAGGTCGTCGCTTAACACATGATATGCGCTATCCTGGGGTGTGTCAAGCGTTATCTCCTTTGTCACGCCGTACCTTCCGCGGTTTACAACGATCGCATTCACGATCCCGAGCATATCGAGTTCGCTGATCAGTTCGGTGATCCGCCGCTGTGTCAGCACATCGATGTCGATCATGCCGCACATGCGCTTGTATATCTGGTAGACCTCGCCTGTTGACATGATCCGCCTGCCAGATCGCCGGATCAATTCGGGAGCTTTGTCAAGGACCATGATGCTGTAGAGGACCAGTTTCGACTGGGTCGGAAGCGTCTTTATGACCTCTGCGACACGATCGAACTCGATCTTGGATTGCGCTCTCCTGACATGTACCTCCTGCACACCCTCCACCTTTTCACGCTCTGCGAGTTCAGCAGATATCCGGAGCAGGTCAAGGGCTCTGCGCGCATCACCATTCTCTCTTGCCGCAAGGGCAGCGCAGAGCGAGATTACGTCATCATCGATCACTCCGCTTCGAAATGCCATCTCAGCACGCTGACGCAGGACATCCGCGAGTTGATTCGCGTTGTACGGCGGGAAGATCAGTTCCTCCTCCCCAAGAGAACTCCGGACCCTTGGATCTAGAAATTCCGTGAACTTCAGGTCATTTGAAATCCCTATAAGACTGACTTTGGCATTTTCAAGCATAGAATTGATTCTTGACAGGTTATACAGCACATCGTCGCCTTTTTTTATCAGTTTATCGACCTCGTCCAGAATGATGACCACAACTCGTTTCTTGGAATCGATCGCGCTCTTGAATTCTGCAAATACCTGATCGGTGGGCCAGCCAGTCATCGGGATTCTTTTTCCGAAATTCCGCGCAAGTTCGGCGAGCAGACGATACTGAGTATCAATAACACCGCAATTGTTGTACAGAACCTCACAGGGGATTCCACGCTCCTCGCCTGCTTTCTCGATCTCTTTTCCGACATGCGTGGTAACCGCGGTCTTACCGGTCCCGGTCTTGCCGTATATCAGGATGTTTGAAGGCGTATCGCCACGTAAAGCCACGATCAATATCTTAAGAAGAGCATCTACCTCGTTATCCCGATGTGGGAGGTAATCCGGGATGTACGTGGAACGGAGCACATCCCTGTTCTTAAATATCGGTTTCGATTCCAGTAATTCGGTGATAGCGTTTGCTATGGTAGTTTTTTCCAATAATCTTCCTCCCTGCCGAAAGGTTTGCTACCTACCTTTAAGTACACCTTATTAAGGATTGTGGATGTCTGATTTTATTTTAATAAAGTGAAAACTAAGGCGAGAGCCGTTTTCGGTCACGGGGGAACAAGACCGCATCACGGATATTTTCGATATGCAGCATGGTCATGACCAACCGCTCTGCACCAAGACCCCATCCTGCATGTGGGGGCATCCCATACTGAAACGCCTTCAAATAAAAATCAAAACCGTTCGGATTGAGTCCGTGCGCCTCGATCATCTCATGAAGAATTTTGTGCGAATGTATGCGCTGTGAGCCCGACGCAAGTTCCATTCTCGGATGCATGAGATCGAATGATTTGCTGTAAACCGGCTTATCCTCGTACGGATGGGTATAATACGGCTTAATCTCAGTAGGCCAATCCGTGAGGAAGTAATGCTCGCCGATAGCGTTTCCTATAGCGCGCTCGGCAGCCGTGCCAAAGTCCTCGCCCCACTCAATGGTGTGCCCCTGTGAAAGTGCAATCTCGAGCGCGTCATCATAACTCACCCGCTTAAACGGGAGCTTTGGCACTGAAAGTTCGATTCCGAGTTCTTCCAGTTGCGGCGCACAGTCAACAGCTACCCGCGCGTACACCTTGTGGACCAAACGCTCAAGAATCTCCATCACGTCGAGATGATCCATGAAACTCGCCTCGATATCGATCGAAGTGGCCTCATTCAGGTGCCTCAGTGTGTCGTGCTCTTCCGCCCGGAAGATTGCGCCGATCTCATAGACCCGGTCAAAGCCAGCCGACATCATGATCTGTTTGTACAGCTGCGGACTCTGATTGAGGAATGCTTCCCTGTTAAAGTAGGTGATTGGGAATAATGCCGTGCCGCCTTCGGTTGCAGCCGCAACCACCTTTGGCGTGTGGATCTCGATGAATCCTTCGTTTTCAAGGAAGTTGCGCACTGCCTTTAAGGCATGGTGGCGGATCACGAATGCGTCGAGCGTTTTCCTCCGCCTGAGATCGATAAATCTCGAATCGAGCCGGGTGTCGATATCTGCGTCGACCTTTCCTGTGATATCCATCGGTAGCGGAGAATCCGACTCAGAAAGCACGCTTAACGTCTGCGGGATGATCTCGTACCCGCGTGGGGCTTTATCTTCCTTCTTCACAGTCCCGGTCACCGTGAGCACAGACTCCCGGATCAGCCTCCTGGCAGACTCGAAGAGCTCGGGATCGGTCTTCTTCTTGACCATCGTGATCTGCATGAACCCGCCCCGGTCCCGCAGTATAAGGAAGTAGATTCCTCCAAGGTCGCGCATCTCGTGTATCCAGCCCGCGACTGTGACAGTGTCGCCGCTCATATCAGGCGTGATATCGGATGCATAATGAGTTCGCATGATGTCCATAATGGGTGTAAATGCGGGGGTATTTGTGTTATATGTTTTGGTGACTTTTAAAATCCAAAGCCGCGAGCTTGCGGATACGGCGCAGAAGATGTGGCGACAGTTTCCTTACAAAGAAGGAAAGATTTATGAACTGCATTCCCCTTACGCCGGAGATCTCGAAGGAGGGGAAGAGATTTCATGCGGGACGGTATCGTATAAACCCCTGTGGAAGTGGCTGTTGGGCTAAAACAGACTTGTTTCAGTCCCACTCCGGCAAACGCCACTAAACACTAACCGCCAAAGACGCGGGTACGGTCAGTATATCTCCGCAGCCATCACCGCATCGCAGTCGCCAGTGATCGTTACGATCGTGAGATTGAGATTCAGGTCGCCCTGGTTGAATGCCACAGCGCACTCGAGATTATCGGTCGTGTTCGCTGCAAGTTCGTTTGCACGAGCAGTTGCATTCTCGCTGATGCCGATGCATGTGATGGTGCGCTCGCACCCGTCACCCACCAGGCGAACCGCAGCATAATACTGGTCTGCAACGGGAGAGTACATCCCCACTTCCTGATACGGCGCATCAAGATCCACGCTCTCAAGCAGACGCTTGAAATCCGGATATGCGTTCGGTGCGCTCTCATCGATCACATCGACCGTTGCCTCGACCTTGCTGCGCGGACCAATGATACATGGATCACCCATGATGTTGCACATATAATCGCCATTTGCATTTTGTCGTATGAACATATGATAGTCATCGTGCTCGTATGGCCGCAAAGCGACGTATCCGAATGCGAACTTCCTTGGATACAGTGTGTGTAGTCCGATCCAGCTACCATCCATGAAACCGGCAGAGTA
>JAUWGA010000102.1 GCA_030606635.1 Methanosarcinales archaeon | reverse complement strand
CTCATCCAGCCTGAACTGCTTGTGCTTCCTCACACCAAAGAACTCCCTCGCAGCAGCCGCAACCACGTCGCGATATTCGGAAGGCGTGTACACGCCCATCCGCCAGTTGTCGCGCTGCGCATGACCGAGCGCGGAAACGAGATGCGAGACCTCATGAAGCGGCTTTAACCGCTGATCGATCACAACGTTCGCCTTCGTCTCCACGATCTCCGGCGGCTTCGGGATGTCCACAAGCACGTACTCAGGATCGACCCCGGCAGCGGATGCGATCTCGTCCTCGATTCTTCTCACGTTTCTCCGGTGCCCAAGCACGTTCTCGCCCACCGCATCGAATCCTTCGTAGAGCGCACGCTTAAACAACCTCCGGTCACGCAAGGAGTCCGCGATCTCTGTTGGATACCCGGGATATGACCCCAGCTGCACAAAGAGCTCCTGATCATCCATCGTATGAAGCATCCTCGCATCGAAACCGTCCTCGATCATGCACTCGACAGCACGCACGCACATCGACTCGGCGATGCGGGTCACATGATGGTAATACACGGTCGGGTGCATCAGGAACCGCGAGAGTAATAGCGACTCGGCAGCCCTTATCCCGCCGCTTCCGAGCACGAGTTTCCCGTCCAAAAACCTCATCTCGTGAATCAAACGCACGAGATCGACTGAAAGCGGAACACCCGTGTAATGCGCATCCCTGACAAGATAATCCATCCGGTCAATATCGATCTCGCTATTTAAGGCAGCACCGAATCCGGTTTCCCCTTTTATATGCTTGGCAACCCTTGGGATGCTGATAGAGTATCGATCAAATATCTCGCCGAGATTGCTTTCGAGGATCTGGTAAACGTCCTCATGCGATCTTCCGGTATGTTCCCTGATGATGTTCTCGGTCACATGCGACAGTGGTCCATGCCCGATGTCGTGGAGCAGTGCAGCGACGCGCAGTTCGGTCTGCCCGGCTCCCCCATCCGCCTCTTTGACATACTCACTTTCTTTTCCCATGCAATCCGCAAGCAGGTTTGCAAGATGGTATGTGCCAAGCGAATGCTCGAATCTGGTGTGGTTTGCGCCCGGGTACACAAAACTTGTCAGCCCGAGTTGTTTGATGCGGCGTAATCGCTGCATAACCGGCGTATCGACAAGCGAGAGCGCTGCCTCGTCCAGTTCGATATATCCGTGGATCGGGTCACGAATCACCTTCATCGTGTTATGGTGGTTGTGCATGTTTATATACATATAGCGACAATGCGAATCCATGCACTGGAAATGGATATATCGAGGTGTCGTCTCTGGCTAAGAGGAAAGTAGAGGCACCGATAGTACGCGTACGCATTCCCCGCACACACGATCGTGAGGTTCTGGCGACGGTTGAGAAACTGCTCGGGGCAAACCACCTGCGTGTGAGATGCTTCGATGGAACCATAAGAAATGCCAGAATACCCGGAAGGATGAAGAAGCGGATATGGATCCGGGAGAACGATGTCGTCATCATTGTGCCGTGGTCATTCCAGGAGGAGAAGGCAGATGTGGTCTGGAGATACACCGCGCCACAGGTTGACTGGCTCAGACGCCGTGGATACCTCTCCTGAATCATGGCAAAACTCGAAAAAAGATTAAGGGCAATTGATAAGGAAATTGACCGATTTCGGATCAGAATAAAGGATTCTGGAGACTTAAAATCGGTCGAAGGTGTTTTTGATACGTTTACATTAAAGACCCTCTACCACCTCTCAAACAAGGGATACATCGATGCGCTCGGAGGTGTGATCAGTACCGGCAAGGAGGCGAACATCTACCATGCGTTCGGATGTGAGCGGGAGCAGCAGGGGCGGGAGATCGCGATAAAGGTGTATCGCATCTCTACGAGCAATTTCCGTGCGATGCAGTCATACCTGATCGGGGATCCAAGATTCAAGAACGTAAGGCACGAGAAACGGAGCATCGTGTTCGCATGGACGAAGAAAGAACTGAGAAATCTGAAAAAAGCTCATGCAGCAGGGGTACGTGTTCCGGAACCGTTTGTCGAGAGAAATAACGTTCTTTTAATGGAGTTTATCGGAGAGGATGAGATCGCCGCGCCGCAACTCCGTGAGGTGCCATTGACCCCTGATCAGGCGCGGAAGGCGTTTGATACCACTGTGGAGTATGTCCGGCTATTATACCATGCAAATCTCGTACATGCCGACCTGAGCGAGTTTAACATGCTGATGCATGACAGCGAGGTTGTTTTCATCGATATGGGTCAGTCTGTGACCCTTGATCATCCGAATGCCATGGAGTTTCTGATGCGGGACATCCACAATGTCACGCGATTCTTCAGGAAGAAGGGCGTGCGGATCGAGGAGGATACTGTCGTCGATGCGGTACTTGGCGAATAAGTTGGATCGCTTTTAACCATTAACCATTCAGGTATTATGGCGGGACGGATTGTTCCGCGGTCATGGTCCTATCTCGATGTTATCAGCCGCCGCCTGCAGGATCATGAGCCCGTCAAGGGATGTGACCTTGCCGTCGCCATCGATGTCCGCATTATAGTTCTCTCCGTCGCTGGCTGCGATTGTAAGCGCGATCACAGCGTCTGCGGGGGTAACATTTCCATCGTGGTTCAGATCACCGCGCGGGGTCGCAGGAGGCTGGTTTGCCGTCTTTATATGTATTGTAAAATTTGAGATGGGCTGTGGACCAGGAGGGCATGAATCATTGCACATAGGGCAGGCAGGAGCTTCTCCTGAATAAAACGTGATATCGATGCGATATTGCATTCCCACGTACATGCAGGTCTGTCCCGGATACAATTGACAATCGCCTACTTCTACTTGACCAGTCCCATTGATGATGGTTACGTTGGTATAATTCGCTTCGCAGTTGCACATACTACAATCTGAACAATTGGGTGCGTTGTTGTATTCTATCGTGAAATTACCTAATAAAGGGGGATCCCTGGGTTCTGATAACCAATAAGGCTCCAAGAAATTGGGATCGCCGTATATGTCAGTTATAATCACCTCTGTGCTTGAGTTTATCTTTCCTAAACCGATGGCCCGGCCAGGAGATGCTGCGAAACCGAATACCTCCACATAATCACCAACACATATCTCATTCGCAGCATCTTCATTTGGAAATAGCCATTCTATGACGATGCCGTTAGGCTGCCATCCAATATGCGACCAGTTATACGACCAATTATGTGTTGTCTGAATTCCAAACGTATTATTCTCGGCATCTTTTCCAATCACCGTTCCCATGTAGCTCTCTGGGCAAAATGCTGCCGATGCACCCCCTATAAAAGCGCCAAGCAACACAATTGCAATACAGATTCCTAAGATATTATGTTTTGTATCCACATTCATTTCATCCACCTCTGGCAAACGCGCGATTCTCTCCGACCGGAGTCTCCGCGCCGTGTATGATCAACCTGTGATTATATTATAAAAAACCTCCCAAAAGTCGGTCGCAAGTCTCGACGCCAGATGTTTTTCCTGAGCGGGCGCTGGCGAAAAGCAGCATCTGCCGGTCATTTCACACCGGGAGTGAGCGTAACGCCGATCCCACCGATTTTATCTACAAGTTACCAGAGTACGTGGAAAGGACTAATACCGGAAACACGCAAAGTAATTTCGATAAAATCCAATGCTCCGGCCGGGATTTGAACCCGAGTCAATGGCTCGAAAGGCCACCATGATTGGCCGGACTACACTACCGGAGCGTGGGAACATATAATACAGTAACCTAGTGCACATTAACGTTTCGATTGCGAACTACCGCGGCGGCAAATATTTAATAGAATCACCACAATCATAAAGACTATGAATTATCTGCTATACGCATTCGGCATCGTATGGGCAGGACTCGGGCTCTACACCATACACCTGCTGCTCACACGATCACGATTATCAAGAACGAGGGGGAATCGGAGCACACATGGATAGGAGACGTAAGACGATATTTGCATCTGTCGTGATCCTCGTTGTACTGGTGGTCGGATTGTGGGGCATCCCTATTGGGAACAAACAACTCGCGGTCTCGGAGCTTACCGATGAGCACATCGGAAAGCAGGTGCATGTAAACGGCACCGTTGCGGAAGGGACGCTTCGCTACATGGATAACGGTTCAACGATATTATTCACCCTTACGGATGGACACAGAGATGTCAATGTCAGTTATGTGGAGCATCATCCCCCAAATCTGGTGGAAGGAAATCATGCTGCCGTCACCGGAAAGTTGTACCCCAACAACACCATATCCGCAAACCAGATAGTAACCAAATGTCCATCAAAATACAGCACCGAGGCGACCCCGCTTGAGACTACAGAATAACGAGGCATACTGATGATCACGGACTGGTACGAATACCGGCTGATAAACGGCGCAATCGGCAGTATGATAGATGATCTCGATGAATCGAATCTGAAACGTATCGTCCACCACGTATTCGATTCGGGGGGAAAAAGAATCCGCCCGATCATACTAATTCTCTCTTCCGAACTCTTCGGCGGCGATGCGGACGAATGTATCGATGCCGCGCTCGCGATCGAACTGATCCACTCAGCATCGCTGATACACGATGACATACTGGATGTGGGTCTTGTGCGCAGGGGTGTCCCAAGTGTTTACAAGCAGTTCGGGCTGGCTGCGGCGATTCTCTGCGGCGATTTTCTGATATCAAAGTCTATCGAACTGATCTCAAAATACGACCGGGCAGTGATTCAGGATTTCGGGCGCGCTGGCATGTCCATGGCAGAAGGCGAGGCGCTTGATGTCAACAGCAACGAGGCCGATTTTTCCGAGAACGATTACTTCGAATGCATAAGCAAGAAGACCGCATCGCTCTTTGCTACATCGGCATGTATGGGAAGCAGGATCGGTGGGGCGCCCGCGCGGTCTGTCAGCAGATGCACCGAATTCGGGACGCATCTTGGCATGGCGTACCAGATCATCGATGACATCCTCGAATGCAAGGACCTCCAGCACGAGAAGAAGTCTGAGAACACCTCAACAACGCTCCCACACATCCTGAAGCACGATGCGATAGACCGCTCGGTAGCGGAAGTGCAGCATCACGTTGATTGCTCGAAGCAGATCATAAATTCGTTTAATGAAACGGAAGTCAGGACCAAGTTGCAGAAGATCGTGGACTATATGACATCTGATCTGGCAGGCGCAGTGGAATAATTCATCTAATTCATAATTCTCCGAATCTGCCGACCGGATACCTCCGACAGAGCGCGCAGACCTCGAGCAACACGTCATCTAACGGGGTTGCTGACCTCCGAAGACTTTTTAATTTGTTCCAGTCGGTTGAAAAACATGACGCCAACCCGGCAAATGCCAGTGCGATTAGATAGGCGTAATCAGCGAAATCTGTGTTAATGGCTTCGCCGCGTGCTTTCGCAGTCAGTGGCTAAAATTTTTATCAGCCACAGATGGACGCTGATTACACGGATTAATTAGGTTACCGGCTTTGTAACCCACTAGCGCTCCAGTTTTGTTAGTTGTGCTTACCTGATACAATCCGGCGTTTCCAGAAAGTAATGAAAAGTCAACCTCCGGACCCGGTGTGAAAAAAACCGAAAGATTTATTACCAAACAGCGACGTGATATTACACCTGCAATCAACCATAGAGGTTAGGGGAATGTATCAACTAAACAAATGTCCGAAATGTGGAAGTCAATTATGTCATTCTGGTCGTATACAGGTCTGCACCAGATGCAGGTACTGGACGCGGCCCGGAACGGCAAATCTGGATTCGATAATCATATCGTAACTACGGCATGTAGAACGGTGCGCTGATCGATGCGGGTCTGTTATAGTCTCGTATGCCCGGATAGCATCAGCAGCGTGGATTCGGCATAAGCATAGATGCATATATGTGTCTTGCGCACCCCACTTACGCTAAGGTTGATGCCGCAATGGTTGTTGAATCGATACCGACCCACAAACATAATCCGCCGGCTGTCGGAGGTCGGGGGCAGGCGATGAAGAGGCAGATATCCCGGCAGTTGCCTGGATTTAACTGCGGCGAGTGCGGATATACGAATTGCACCCAGTTCGCAGCCGCGCTGGTGGCAGGCGAGGCGGAAACGACCGGTTGCCCGTTTCTACTTCAGGATAGATTTAAGGAAAGTAACGAGCGTGTCAATGATATCCTATCCGGGAAGACCTGGGACGCGGTGGAAGGCGCTGAAGATACAGAAGAGGAAGCAGAGATCATCGGACTCATCGATCATCTCGCAGCGGATTTCGTCTTGTCCCCGCTTCG
>JAUWGA010000038.1 GCA_030606635.1 Methanosarcinales archaeon | reverse complement strand
CGGTGTGTGGCATCGATGTGCCGGACGCTGCCTGCGGCATCTGCAAGCATCTCAGGATAACCGAGGGGGTGTCGTCCAACGATGTCCTCGCAGTCCCGGATCGATTCCTCGCTCTTTTCAGGCGTCGGGAGCCGTGCGTGTCCCAGTTGTTTCATTCTTCTGCTCTCTTTCACTCGTTTTTTTGGGGGGGCGAGTGCGGATCGCACCATAGCCATACCGGTAAAAAATCAACAGCATTATCCTATATAAACCTATTGGTTTATCATTAAAACTCAAATTGTTATAGCAAATAGTTACAAACACTCCCAAACCACTACATACAGGATCGCACGCGTCCAGCCGTTGCCCTACCTTTCAGTCTCAGCAACGACAACGCACGCCCCCATCCAAGCGTTGAGCGCGCCTGCTCAGCATATCAGGCACAACAACACCAGAGCAGCGATCAGCACACCATCCCTTGCGCCCGCGCCATGGAGGGCGTTGCGCGAACTCTTCCGCCCCTAAGGAGGGGGTGAAAATGTCCTTTTCTCACAGGTGCCCAGTATCTGTCTCGTAAAATCGTTACAAAGAAACACCATTTGGTACTGTTCGTCAATCGATACCAAAGCAAGTCTGTTGCTGGAAAATACCGCATGTACTAATCATTACTAATCATTACTAAATTAGTAGTAAACTACTCATCGGAAAGTCCGGAGAAGATGATGACGATTAATGAAGTAAAAAATATTTTTAATATCTTATATCAGATAGCCCGGACTGACTTGCTTGGATTAGCAGAACTTGGTTTTTTTGGAGTAAAACGTTTAGAGAGACGGAAGCTACTGTTCTTCAGGTCAGAGAATTTTGAAAAATTGCTGGATGCGAGAATTGGTCGAGAATAAGGTCTGCTGTGCAGTTCGCCGTATACCCAACTGTCACTGTCGTGACCCGCCATGCGTAACCCGCCCCACAAAAACCCCCCAACCTCGCGACCCACCCGACCTCCGCGTAACACTATGCCAACCTCCCGAAGTCACGGACCCCCTGCTGGAAGCAGAATGCATCTGGTCTGATGCTCAGAATTAAATATTATTTATTTGACTGCTGATTTTCATATTCAAATTCATGCACAAAATTTTGAATATCAAAAAAGGAGTATGTTTTATAAATTAAAGCTTATTTTTATTTCAGGACAGTATTTCTTAACATATTCTTCTGTTATTACAGTAACTGGTTTTTCAAATGTACTTATAGGCAAAGGAAATATTATTTTTTCACCTATTTGCGACTCAACAATCACATTTCTGGAATTCTTAAGATTAAATGGATCTGGAATAATTCTGGTTTTAATTGTGTCATCAAAATAGGGAACTCCTGAAATAATACTCGGCATAGGCTCTGATGTGCAACTCATATGAGCTATATGATTTTGAAAAAGATCAGTAATGAAAATCAGATCAATATTATTTAAACTAATAATTATTCCATCTTCATCTTTAAACCAACTATTTTTTGTCAACAATCCATGTCTTGGGTGCTTTAAAGCAGTTGCAGGTTGATCTGTATGATCTGTCCAACATATAAATAGTACATTGAAATGTGTATTGTCTTCACTTTTTAGAAATTTATTATTTGCATCAACAAGAAAATCTTTTATTTTTGAATCTGTTGAAACCATATTTTCGGACTTTTGCTTTTCCGATAAATTGAAAATTCGTGATTCATAGTGTGTCACTACTTTTTCAGATTTCAATATTTCACGCATTTTTTTTCGATAATTTTCAAAATTGGGTGTTTTAACTTCTATATAATATTTATAATCACTTATATTAATTGTGAACTCTGGGTTTTTTTGGCTGCCTTTTAATGGTTGAGGCTCATATTTAAAAGTTGAAGGATTATCGATCTTGAAAAGCATTGTATTCATAACAGACAACTCACATAAGGAAGATAATAAATTATGAAAATCGTATGAATCTCCGCTTTTTGAACGAATTTTATGATTTAACAAATCTAAAGCAGCCTTTGGGTCTATATGATTCACATTTAAGATCGCTTCTACAAAAAAATTTAAGTATGAGCTTGGGAAATGAAAATTTTTAAAAGATAATAATTGTTTCAATATATGGTCATCTGAATATGAATATATTATGCTAAAAATATCTTCACTATTCATTATTCTTTCTCCTATATTGGTACTCTTCACACCTTATAAATATTACCATTGTTTGAGATCTGATTATCGATTTTGAATAAGAAACTGCGCCTAATTTTTCTAATATTATAGCCAAGTCGAGTATGAACATGCCATCCTACAGTCACCAAACCCTGGACTTAAGTCCAGAGCCTGCACATAGCGATTTCCTGCCACTCATCTTACCATATACCTCCGAATATTCACTGTGGCAAGCCAACAACGGTTGCAGTATACCTGCTGCCACAGGGGCCATATCGCCCCATACAATGTGATCAGTAACTGCCATGATACTTAAAAATAACTCTCACCCCGCCGCCTGCGCCTTCAACTTCTTCACAGCATCCCTTAGCTTGATCGCCCGCTCAAAGTCCAGTGCCTCAGCAGCCGCCTGCATCTCTGCTTCGAGTTCGATGATGAGATTGGGGATCTCTGATTTTGGCAGGTGTTTTGTGTCTGTGAGATCGACCTCCTTCTCCCGAATCGGCTTCTTAATCGTCTGCGGGATGATGTTATGCTCCCTGTTATAAGCGATCTGGAGGTTTCGCCTCCGCTCTGTTTCAGAGATGGCTCTCTTGATCGAGTCGGTCATCTTGTCAGCGTAGAGCACCACCCTTGACTTCACGTTTCTGGCTGCCCGGCCGATCGTCTGGATGAGACTTTTCGTATCGCGTAAGAAACCTTCCTTGTCCGCGTCGAGAATGCCGATAAACCCGACCTCAGGGATATCGAGCCCCTCCCGCAGGAGATTGATGCCGACAAGGACATCAAACTTACCAAGCCTTAGCTGGCGGATGATCTCTGTCCGCTCGATCGTGTTGATATCAGAATGTAGATACCGTGTCCGGACGCCTTTATGGGCGAGGTACTCGGTCAGTTCCTCTGCAAGTCTCTTCGTAAGCGTCGTCAAGAGGATGCGGTCCCCCTCCTGGATCGTCTTCTCGATTTCACTGAGCACGTCCGCCGCCTGCCCCTCGATCGGGCGCACCTCCACGTGCGGATCGACAAGACCTGTCGGGCGGATGATCTGCTCGACGACCTGCCCTGATATCTCAAGTTCGTAAGCACCGGGTGTCGCTGAGACAAAGATGACGTTTTGCATGTACCCTGCAAACTCATCGAACCGCAAGGGGCGGTTGTCGAGTGCCGACGGAAGCCGAAACCCGTAATCGACAAGCGTCTTTTTCCGGGAATAGTCGCCCTTGTACATCCCGTGAATCTGCGGGATCGTCTGGTGGCTCTCATCGATCATCATCAGGAAACCCTCCGGAAAGTAATCGAGCAGGCAGTACGGCTTATCCCCAGCCGCCCTCCTGTCGAAGTGGCGCGAGTAGTTCTCGATCCCCTTGCACGAGCCGGTCTCCTCGATCATCTCTATGTCATATAGTGTCCGCTGCTTGAGCCGGTGCGATTCAAACATCCCCATCGACGGCAGCACGGAATCGAGTTCCTCAAGGATGGATGCGATCGCCCGCGCCTTCTCCTCTTCAGGTATGACGAAGTGCCGCGCAGGATAGACATAGAAGTAGTCCATCTCCTCGATCTTCCTGCCTGAGATCTTCTCTATCTCTGTGATCCGGTCGATCTCATCCCCGAACATCTCGATTCTGATGATGTCATTAAAGTACATCGGGACGATGTCGATCGTGTCCCCTTTCACCCTGAACCGACCAGGCGCAAGTTCGGTGTCGTTTCTCTCGAACTGGATATCGATCAGTTGCGAGAGGATCTCGTTTCTGCAAATCCTGTCGTGCACGTTTAATTCAATCCCCATCTTCTGGAAGTTCTCAGGATTGCCAAGACCGTAGATGCAGGAGACCGAAGCGACGACGATCACATCGTCCCGTGAGAGCAAGGACGCGGTGGTAGATAGACGCATCTGCTCGATTTTGGGGTTTATCTGGGCGTCCTTCTCGATGTACTGGTCTTTTTTTGGGATGTATGATTCGGGCTGGTAATAATCGTAATACGAGACGAAATATTCAACCCGGTTTTCAGGGAAGAACTCCTTAAACTCGTTGTATAGTTGGGCTGCAAGCGTCTTGTTGTGGGCGATGACGAGGGTTGGCTTCTGGATTTTGTCGATGACGTTTGCAATCGTAAACGTCTTTCCTGAACCCGTGACGCCAAGGAGTGTCTGGAACTGGCTGCCGCTTGCAAATCCCGAAACGAGACTCTCGATTGCATCGGGCTGCGAGCCCATGGGCGCGAAATTGGAGACGAGATGGAAATCTGGCATGGCTGCATCTTCCATGTTGGCTGTTTCAGCTGTAACTTTCCTTGATTCTCCACGATTCTTAAATGAATCTTTTCCGCCCCCTATCCCACGAACTTCTGCGATAGATCGCAAAGGTAAAATACTGCTGCGGACATAGTGGTATTGAAGATGTCAAAGTTGATCGCCACAAAGAAAAGAATTGCAGTACTCGCAGCGGCAATCATTCTTGTGAGTTCGCTGACAGCATACGCGCTTCTTGCAACGAGCCACACCACTTATAAGACCAATGATAACTTCTGTACCAAATGTCATGCCGGCGTGGCTACAAACGTATCTGCTGGCATCCACGATCCTGCAAACTGCATCTGCCACGGATACCTTACCAACAGCACATACGACAACGGCACGTACGATATAAACCTAAAGCATAACCTTACAAAGGATATCTACTGCACCAACTGCCACAGCGATTCCAACGAAACCGGAGACATATCGACCCGTGCAAGCCCCTACACAAGCGGCAGGAACCAGACCGCGCACTATTTGATCAAGGATAACAAGACCGCGATCTACGATCACGCAAAAGATTACCTGAGCAAAGGGTGAGACGGATGAACAAGATTACACTGCTTACAATCGCAATCGTATCGCTTGCATTATTCGTGCTGCCGAACACGATATCGATGTTTGTGGGGCAGCACACATTCGAAGCGGGTGTGCAGTGCCAGAAGTGCCATGTGGCAGAGTATGCCGAACTCTACGAATCGCCCACGATAGATGTTCACAAACGGGCAGCGAACAACATGAATTATACCACGTTCCTCTCTGTGGGCGGGATCGAATACAATTCATCGAATTCAAAGATCAAAGCGATCAACGACGAGGAATGGGTGTGGAACGGGACGTGGGATGGTGGAAATGGTACGTGGGAGCGCGGCAGCGAACATAAACGGGTTTCTCTCGATTTCAACGGCAACGGCGAGATCGATGGGGCAGAGCTATGCCATCTCTGCCACAACTCATCGCTCTTCGGTATCGAGGGACATGCGGTTACCGTGCGGGTATGCGATGATGACCGCTGTCACGGGAACCGGAACCACGCGTATCTTGGAAATGCTACAGGGATGTTTGCCGATCCGGAGAACGTCACGTATGTGGTGACCGCAGGATACAATCTCAGCAGGGCAAATATTCATCAGCCATTCTATCTCAACCTGTCCAACCAATCATCCACATACCCTGCCGGAAGTCCGTTTGGGCATGCGTGCGGCAATACTTACGGAATTGCACTATCAAGAGGGCACTGGACCTGCGTCGGCTGCCACTCCGAAGTCGGGACAGATGTGACCTTAAATCCGCATCCCGTGTATAATCACAGCGATGCGGACGCACTGCCGCGGAGATACTGGTGAGACGTCGTAACAAAATAACCCCGGGGAACCGGATCACTGGGTCGCAGGATCACGGTGAGTTGTTTTTTGTGGTGATGCCAGAGTCGCGATAACTCAATTTAGATTCGTGGAATCGTTCAAACGTGTGCATTCGTGTTAAGACTTATGTTTGGCATAAGACCTTTTCCGATCAGAAGGGATGACAAGTCCTTGAAAAGTTCTCACGCGTGTTAAGCAACCTTTAAGTGACTATGTCCTAATCTTTATATGGATATGAGTGAGCGAGGGTGGTGCGTACAATGGTGACAACATTGACAACTGGTTTATGTGACGGGGGAAACGGAGCTCTGGCAGCTAAAGGCGCAGTCTCACAGGCGAAAGAGAAATTAGGCAGAGCCCGGATCGATCTTTCAATCGTATACTCTTCGAGTAAGTATGATTATCAGGAAGTCGTAGATGTGGTAAGGGAAGTCACTGGTAATGCACCATTGATCGGAGCCTCCACAGCAGGAGAGTTTACTGAGGCGGGCGTTGATAAGGGGCATGTGGCTGTGGGCTTACTATCCTCAGATGATATCAAGGTCTTCACTGCTATTTCCGAGGGCGTAAAGGAAGACCCCGAAGCAGCAATAAAAGAGGTTATAGCAAAGCTGCCTGATAGGGTGAAAGGGTACCCCAACCTGACCGCTATTCTCATAGCCGACGGTTTATCAGGTATGGGTGAAAGGGTTGCGTTGCTGGCGTCGTATCTCTTTGGCAGGGGGCTAAGGATCGTCGGGGGCATGGCTGGTGATGATTTCAAGATGGAGAAGACCTTTGTCTTCTCGGACGATAACGCCCGTACCGATGCAATCGGTGTCTGCCTTCTTGCCTCGAAAATGCCTCTCTTTACCGGCGTAAAACATGGACACACCCCTGTAAGTAGAAAACTGAAAGCAACAAGGACTGAATGTAATGTGCTTTATGAGATTAATAATATGCCAGCATGGATGGCATGGAAGGAAGAGACCGCAGAAAGCGCAAGAAAAGCGGGTATCGATGTAAACCAGCTCAAGACGCCTGCGGAGATTGCGCAGTTCTGTGCCAATTCCCAGCTCGGTCTGGCAACCGAGAAAGAAGGCGAGTATAAAATAAGATGGCCTGTAAGTGCAAACGAAGACGGTTCTCTCAATTTTACCTGTGATATTGCGGAGGGTGCAATCTTCCGTATCATGGACGGCAGCAATCTGGAAGACCAGATCGACGCCGCAGAGGGGGCTGCCATGATGGCAAGGCAGTCGGCAGGGGATGCAGGGTACTCGGAATTTGCCGGCATACTTGTCTTTGATTGTGCGCACAGGCAGTTGATGCTGGGCGATAAGTTTCCCGAGAGTGTGGATCGCTACAAGAAGGTCCTGCCGGGTGTTCCCCTGCTTGGCTGGGAGACCTACGGAGAGATCCGCCTGGAGCCAGGACAGTTCAGCGGCTTTCACAACACCACGGCTGTTGTCCTGCTTCTGCCAAAAGGCGGCAATGCGGCATGAGGTGAATATCTGCGATGAAGACTGCGAAGAGCGATCTGACCGGGATGTATGCCCAGAGTATCGGCATAGACGCAGCCAGAGAACTAATCGCTAAAAAGATAGACGCTGCCGCACTGGAAGATAAGGGGAGCTACACCGAGGAAGAGACAGTCAGGATATGCAACGAACTGTTAAAGGAAAGTGGCTTGACAGGGATCGTTGCGCAGACCTTCCTGATCCAACTGGAGTACAAGAAGTCTGAAGAGCAGAGATTGCTGCTCGACAACATAGATACGCAGATCTGGTATCTGGCAGATATGGATGTGTACGGTGCCGTAAACAAAGCCCACGCGGAATTTTTTGGGGTGGACAAGGATGATATGGAGGGTAGTAATCTACGCGACATTCTCGGCGGAGAAGAATCCGAAGTCTCTATCGCTGGTAACAGGAACGTATTTGAGAAGAAAAAACAGATGCGAATCGAGGAGTGGATCAAGAACGGCAGAGGGGAGATGCGCTTACTGTCCACCACAAAGACGCCGAAACTCAACGATGATGGCGATGTCGAATATGTGATCTGTGCAGCAGAAGACATCACCGAACGCAATCTTGCCGAGGAGCAGATCACGCGCTTAAATAGCGTTCTTAGAGCTATAAGAAATGTAAACGAGTTGCTCGTGACAGAGAAGGATAAGGGCCGTCTCATTCGGAAATCCTGCGATGCACTCATAGACGCACGGGGCTATGATGCTGCATGGCTCAGTTTATTTGAGGATGGTAAGAGATTTGTTGAGGTTGTGGGATCCGGTTTTCAGGAGGATGTCTCGCGCTTTAGCAGACACTTGGTAAGCGGGGATAATCCCCCCTGCATCAGGGACGCGCTCGCCTCGGAAGAGACTGTTTCGGTTCTGGATAACTCAAGGGAGTGCAAAGACTGTTTCTTCAAAGACGCGTGTCGCGGAAGGGAGGTTACGATCCTCCATGTAGAACATGCTGGTAGGTTCTTCGGACTGCTTGCCGTACTGCTCACACCGGATGTTGCAGTAGACGATGAGGAGAAGATGCTTCTTGCAGAGGTGGCTTCCGATATAGCGATCGGTCTCCATGATATAGAGATAATGGGGATTTTGCGCGAGAGGGAACGGATCGTTCGGAAGCAGAACGAGATGCTCATGGGGCTGGCGAAATACAAGGAGTTGTACAGTGGCGATCTATCGGACTCGCTCCGGCTTGTCACAGAAGCCACTGCCCACGCGGTCGAGGTTGGGCGGGTGAGTGTATGGCTATATGAAGATGACCGCTCGACGATTCGCTGTATCGATCTGTATAATCTGGACACCGATAGCCACTCAGCGGACACGGTGCTTGCCGCGGCAGACTATCCTTCCTATTTCAAGGCACTGGAAGAAGGCGCGTTTATTGCTGCGCATGATGCACACAAAGATCCCCGTACTATGGAATTTTTCGACTCATATCTCTCCCCGCACGGCATCACATCGATGATGGATGTTCCGATCCGGCTGAAAGGGGAGGTGATTGGGGTCGTATGTTATGAGCATGTGGGACCTGCACGCAGGTGGACTATGGAAGAGGAGAATTTCGCCCGCTCACCTGCAGACTATATCTCGCTGGCGATGGAAGTCGACGAGCGGAGAAGGGCAGAAGAAGCATTGAGACACGCCACTCTCTCGCTGCAAGAACATGTGGTGATGTTGGAAGAGTCGAATACGAGGGCAGAAGAAGCTTCCCGTTTAAGGGAACACTTCTTAAAAGAGACGTCACACCGGATCATCACACCTGTGACGATCGTTGGGGGCTATTCAAAATGGTTGCTCAGGTCCAACGATCTTAACAAGGATCAGAGAGCGAAAATCCGGCTGATATGCGAGAGAAATGAGGAAGTTCAGACGCTTGTTAGGGATGCGCTTGAGGAAAAGTATTTAGCAGACATAAAATAAGGAGGTGCTTGATAGAATGGACTATAATATCTTGCTCGTGGATGATGAGGCAGATATTCATGAATTGATGTCCCTGTTTCTGGAGATAGCTGAGGGGTACACGTTTACCATGGAGTCTGCTGAAGATGGTAAGGCTGGAGTTGAACTGTACATTAAACTCTCAAAGGAAGGGCGAAAACCCGATATCGTGCTGATGGACCTCAGAATGCCTGTGATGGACGGCGTTGAAGCTACCGGACAGATACTCAAGAGTGATCCGGGAGCAAACATCTACCTGTTCACCGCATACACCAAGACTGAGGTGGAGATGGATGCGCTCGGAGCAGGGGCAAAAGGGACGCTTAACAAAAGCACGGACTGGAACCGGACCGTGGGGGCAATCGTGGATATTCTGGAATCGTCGTGATCATCTGGTCTGGCACGGGCAAATCGCGGACGTCACACCACCAGCTAAATCACCCCCCCGGGTTTGAGATCCATCTCTTCGAAACTATATTCTCCCCCCCCCTCACCCCTCACCCCAGATCCCTGTGATACGCCTGCAGCGACGCAACCGTGATCTCGCCTGTCGCCCGCATCTCAGGTCCGAATACAGGATCGACCTCCGGGAACATGTTAAACGGGAATACCGCTTCTTTCACTGCCACGTGCGGGAGATCATACTCTTTACGTTCCGGGAAGTCGGGTATCTTCTTTCCAAGCGCTATGATCTGTGTTGCGATGTTTGCAAGCGGAATTCCGGTAACCTTGCTCACGAGTGGAACGATGCGTGATGCACGCGGTTTTGCCTCGAGGATGTAAAAAGGTCGTTCATCCGGGTTCGAGACGACTCCGGCAAAGTCTGGCTGCACACATATCAGCCGTTGCAGGTCATGCCATAGTCACAACCTGACAGCACCCATAACATACTCGTCGATAGCCTTTGCCGCAACCTTTCCTGCACCCATAGCCGAGATAACGGTTGCAGAACCCGTTACGATGTCGCCTCCTGCAAATACGCCGGGCTTTGATGTTGCTCCGGTCTCGTCCGCCACGATTGTTCCGTACTTCGCAGTCTCAAGGTCCGGCGTTGTCATCGACACGAGCGGGTTTGGGGATGTGCCGATTGCGATTACCACGACATCGGCAGGGATTATGTGCTCGGTCTCAGGGACGGGGACAGGTCGGCATCGTCCAGACTCGTCCGGCTCGCAGAGTTCCATATTGATGCATTCCATACCTGTTACCCAGTTATTCTCATCGCCAAGAATCCGTATCGGGTTTGTGAGCAGACGAAAGATGATCCCTTCTTCTTTTGCGTTTAGGACCTCTTCTGCTCGCGCTGGCAGCTCATCCTCGCCGCGGCGGTAGACGATAGTCACTTCCCCCGCTCCAAGTCTGAGCGCACACCGTGCGGCATCCATCGCCACATTGCCTCCGCCGACAACGATTGTTCGGCGACCTTTCTTAACCGGCGTGTCGAATTCGGGGAATAGGTACGCCTTCATCAGGTTCACACGGGTCAGAAACTCGTTTGCAGAGTAGACGCCGTTTAAGTTCTCGCCATCGATTCCGAGAAACGAAGGAAGCCCTGCGCCTGTTCCCAGAAAGACGGCGTCGTACTGGAAGAGCAGTTCATCCACCGTATCGATCTTACCGATGACCGAGTTAAGAAGCATATCAACGCCCAGCCGCCTTATGAAATCGACCTCCGCAGCAACGATCGACTTTGGCAGCCTGAACTCAGGAATTCCGTACACGAGGACGCCGCCGGCAGCGTGCAGCGACTCGAAGACTGTGACAGCATGCCCCATCTTCGCAAGCTCGGCTGCCGCGGTCAGGCCCGCAGGACCTGCTCCGACGACCGCAACGCGTCTTCCTGTGGGCGCCGGGAGATCCGGGGCAGCAACACCCTTCGCAATCTCGTAATCCGCCACGAACCGCTCAAGCCCGCCGATTGCGATCGGGTCTCCTTTTCCACTCTTCCCAAGCACGCAGACCGCCTCGCACTGCGTCTCCTGCGGGCAGACGCGTCCACAGATGGCAGGCAGCGAGTTCGTACTCTTAAGCGTGAGAGCTGCCGAATCGAAATCCTCTTCTGCGATCTGGCGTATGAAGCGCGGGATGTCCACGCCGACAGGGCAACCCTTGATGCAGGGAGGTTTCTTGCAGTCGAGGCAGCGATTTGCCTCTGCCACCGCCTCATGATGGTTGTATCCGAGTGCAACCTCTTCGAAGTTTGATCTTCGCTCGGATGACGACTGTTTTGCCATTTCAGGTCTTTTTTCTGGTTTTGACTCAGTCTTCATCTTCATATCGTTGGCTCCGCCGCTGCTTTGCAGTCAAGCGCCTCCTGCTCTTCTGGCAGATACATGGCAAGCCTGCTCATTAGAAGCGTGAAATCGACCTCGTGCGCATCGAACTCGGGTCCGTCCACGCACGCAAACTTCGTAACACCGCCTACAAGCACCCGACATGCGCCGCACATGCCCGTCCC
>JAUWGA010000204.1 GCA_030606635.1 Methanosarcinales archaeon | reverse complement strand
CGCATGCTAAGGTGTCTGCTCAGACCGGGTCTTCGCCCACACAAATCCCCTTCTTCCCGGAGAACCTCTTATCCGACCTGATTTTCCCCCATATTTCCTTAAGCGGCGTATCAAGAACGTTTCCATAGGATTGGGACATGTACGGGCTTGCCTTAACCGAGCCGTCCACGCAGATGTGCGCCCACCGCTGCCCTGCAAGGCATCCGAGCATCTCGCCCTCGAAATACGTGTTCGCAAAGATCCGCGGACCGCCCAGGCGCCTGTTGGCGCGGTGGTACATCTCAAGTATCTCCCTGCGGTCGGAATCGGTGAGGCCGCCGTCCATCGACTCCCAGATCGAGAACTCATGCACGCCAAGATCGGACGCAAACTCGTAGAGGCGCGGGAGTTCGGGCATCCGGTCGTGCGATACGTGCGTTGCCATCGTGACGAGCAATCCGGTATCAAGCCCGCATCTGATCGCACCGACCGCTTTTCGAAACGCGCCATCGACCCGCCTTACAGCGTCATGCTTTGCGGGGTCCGTGTTATATATGCTGATCAGGAGGTTGTGGATGCCACTTTCCTTAAGCCGGGAAGCGATCTCAGGCGTCATCTCAAGACCCGGCGTAAATATGTTGATGATCGCACGGTCGTGGTCGACGTACTCGATCAACTCGAAGAGATCGCTCCTGAGCAGCGGGTCACCCTCTGTGAACGTGATGATAAACGTCCCCATCGCAAGCGCCTGATCGATCACATCCTTGATCTCATCGGTGGTTAGTTCGTATTCCCCGTCGCTCATCGCGCAGTGCGCACAGTCGCATCCGCACTTGCGTGTAATCTCGAAAGAAACGGTCTCGGGAACGTATTTTCCAAACGCGATGCTTGCCTCGGCACGGATCAGCCGCTTGAACGCGCCTCCCGGAATCGGCGGCAGCCATGTGGATGCGATGACCTGATCCTGATCGACCCGTGCCGGCTTCTCGGTTCTTAATCGGTCGTTTATCTTCCTGATAAATGGCATACACACCGGAGCGAGCGGTCCCTTTGCGTCCAGTTTCAGCACATCGTCGTAATCGCAATCGATCGACAATCCGGGCTTATGGAGCATGTTCACACGAGACATTATGGAGGTGATTGTTTGGTAAGTGTAAAAAGGATTCGATCTGCGCGATATCCCGCTTGATCAAAAGTTTTAAGTATGTCGTAATAGTTATTCATAATTACTCACAATAATTGAGTAAATAATATCATAATTAGGGAGGAGTTTTCTAATGAATGTGAAAAGTGTTGTCAGATCGTACTGGGATGGGCGAAGCCGGACTTATAGCATCGATATCTACAAGTCACAAAGTGAAGCGCAGCGCCTCTGGAAGACTTTGCTTAAAAGTACAATTAGAACAAATAAAAACCTCCGCATTCTGGATGTCGGGACTGGTACTGGCTTTCTGGCTCTGATTCTTGCGGAGATGGGGCACAACGTGACAGGGATTGACATATCCAAATGCATGTTGGAAAAATCGCGTCAGAACGCCGACAAGATGCGCCTGTCTGTTGATTTCATGCATGGCGATGCGGAAAAGTTGCCTTTCGACGACGAGACGTTTGATATCGTGGTGAACAGGAATCTCCTCTGGACGATGCCAGATCCCATGGCTGCTGTCGACGAATGGAGTCGCGTTGTGAAGCCAGGCGGCAAGCTCGTGCTGATCGATGGGAAGTGGCACGATTCTGCAACGGAGATGTGCTTGCGGAGATTTCTTGGTAGGTTGGTTGCTTTTGTTACTGAAAGACGAAACCCGCTGGCGTTCACAAGTTACTACTCCAAAATAAAGGATCAATTGCCATTTTTCAGTGGAAGCGATCCGGATGATGTGGCTAACCTATTCAGTGAAGTCGGACTAACGAATATATCAGTGAATCGC
>JAUWGA010000191.1 GCA_030606635.1 Methanosarcinales archaeon | reverse complement strand
AAATGTCCGATTTTGGAGGGCGAACAATACTCGTACTTCTTCTGGCACCTGTTGTGGTGCTCGCCTTGCACGGATTTGTTACTGCAATCACTGTGTATGCATTCACCAGGAAGAGAAAGTTGGCTGTAATCGGGTTCGTACTCGGGACAATAGCAGCGTTTGCTGTGCTTTTCCTGCTTTACCAGATCGGTGTTTCGGACATGTTAGAACGATGGACTCTGCTGCTATCCGCAGGTATAGTTATCGGGGCAGTTGCGGTTCCGATCATCCTGCTTGAGCAAAAAGAAACCATGGATGGCAGATGAGGTGAAAAGAGTATGAGAACACTCACAAAACTCGGGATCGGAATGCTTGCCGTAATCGTGCTACTCTCCTGCGCATGGATGTATCACACCCACAGTCTCCATGAGAAGGCGTACAGAAGCGAATACCGCTATGAGGTCACAGTAAGAACGGATTCGGTTCTGCACAATGTTACATTTTACGTACCGCTGCCCGTGTCAGAAGAAGAGTCGAAGATCGGTAGCGAGATCATAGCAAAAAATGCCTCCATACCTGCGGGGTGGGACTGCGAGATCGTTGAAACCGAGCACGGGAATATGCTAAAGATACACGCAGAGGGGATAACTCCTGATCGTAACACCCCTCCTGTGCCATTGCCAGAAGATGAGTGCGGTCCGGACGCAATTCCATGCCCGGATCAGATATATACTCCCGAATGGGTTTCGGCGATGGTACATGCGGATCGCGAGATAAACACGAAAAACCCGGCTGGAAACGAGCCAATGCTCTCCCCGAAGTACAACCTTGTCCGCTCGGTTTACAGGATGCCGCATCCCGATGACATGACTCCTCCTGCATGTTACGACTACGAGAGCCGCATCTATGCGAATTACACGGCATCCCCGGATGCGGAAGTATCGATTCACGTCGAGCTCACCGGAGAGAATGGCTGGTGGGTCTACGGGTGGTCTGGCAACGAGTACCGGGACTGGGTCGGCGTGACGCTCACAGGAGCGCAGGACGGGTGGTGTGCTGCGTCAGGGAATCTTGTCGCGGGAGAAGGCAGGTACTGAGATGCGAGGGCTAACAAGCTATCCGGGCACATTCACCGCATAGCCATTTCCCTCTCTTTTTATTCTGCCAATCTTCTCCAGGTGAGCTAAAGAAGGCAATAACGTCTCTTTTTCGCATCCGAATCTTTTTAGCAGGGTATCCAGTCTTGTTGGAGTTGCATCAAGTTCTCTTATGATCATATCTTCGATCCACTTTTCCATCTGATCTTGCGCTATTTTTGAAATATTATCGTATATTGATGTTTCAAGACCATAAGAGGTTTTAAGCGTATCTAATTTATCGTAAAGATCGATTTCACATATAAAATCCTCTCTTGATTGATTCAAGCATTCTTTTAACACTGCACCCCAGTCAAGCTTCGATCTTGCCAGCATCAACAGATCAGTCACATCATCGTCTCGTTCGGTAACACTTTTGAGAAGGAAGATATCTTCTTTTGAGATCAGCCAGACCGTCAGATGCCCCGCCTTGAGAAGAGATCCGGCCCGCTTGATCATATCAGGCGATAGTCTCAGTTTTCTGCACACGGATTCATGAAAAATGTCCCATCTGAATCCATCCGCGTTTTCAAGTATCTGTGTTGCGAACATCGTCTGATAGTCGGGCGTAAGCCTGCTTGTTTGAACCGGATGATATCCGGATTTCCCAAGGGCGCGAACCAGTTCCACCGCCTCTTCGTGAGTTGAGAACAGCACATCGATATCTTTTGTGGCAGCCTTTAACCCATATCGTATCATGGCAGCGCCGCCTATGAGGTAGAGATTTACAGGCGTAGTCAAGGCATTGCCAACTTTTCTCAGCTCACGGGATACGTATCCGCCATCAAATCCCACTCTCACCATCGTATGTTGTACTCCTCTGCCTTTTCTTTGATATATGAGAGCGAAGGCATAAAACTCTGTTCAGGTTGCTCCCTTATGGTTAAAAGGTTCAATATACTCTGGGAAACGTCGGCTACCCCATATCGCGTTGAAATCCTGAGAAAAAGATTCTCATCAAGTTTTGTTTTCAGGATGTATAATATAACATACGTCAGGTCTCTTTTGCTATGCGGGTCCGCAACAACGGCATGTACTGCTATCTCTTCCACAGGTAACCTCCGCGAAGAGTGGAAATAGTAATTTTCGGTGAGCATGAGCGGAATTGTTTCTGATAT
>JAUWGA010000079.1 GCA_030606635.1 Methanosarcinales archaeon | reverse complement strand
CTTCCCCTTTCTCTTTTTTCTTCTTTTCCTCCCTTTCCTTTGTTTGTTTCGTTTGCTTCTTCTGCGTCTTCCACTGATCCCTGCTGCGATATCCTGCCTTCCGAGATCGCAATCACCCTGTGGCAGTTCCCGAGATCCTCCGGGCTATGTGTGATCTGTATGATCGAGGTGCCACGGCTGTTCAGCTCGGATATCCTCAGAAGCACGTTTCTTCGATTATCAGCATCCAGCATCGAGAGCGCCTCGTCAAAAACGATACATGCAGGCTCCATCGCCATGACCGCGGCGATATTCACCAGTTGCTTCTGACCGCCGCTTAAAAGACTGATATTCCGGTCACGAAGTTTCCGTATTCCAAGCATCCCCAGATATCTCTCGATCCGGCGGTCGATCTCAGATGCGGGAACCCCGATATTCTCAAGCCCGAAGACGATGTCCTCTTCCACGGTTTCGCCGACCGCCTGCGCATCCGGGTTCTGGAACACGATACCCACAGACTGCCTGATCGCAAGCAGACTCTCGCGGTCGCTCGTGGATGCGCCATTTACCATGACCTGCCCCTCCCCGGGCAGCAGCAGTCCGTTTAAGAGTTTTACAAGCGTCGTCTTCCCGGAGCCATTGTCCCCTGTGACGCCAAGATACTCGCCGCTTCTGATACGGAGGTTTACATCCCTCAAAACCGGTCTCTCGGGATACGAGAAGCTTATGCCGGCAAGTTCAATCATCTGATCACCGGACCCACCAGTCTTGATACGATCAATGCGGCAGCCAGTTTGATAGCGTCCCCGGGGAGGAAAGGCAGAACGCCGATCACAACCGATTGCGGGACCGACAAACCCGCGACAACTGATAACTGCGCGACTCCCAGGAGATAGATCGCTGCAATGCCTGCGACCATAGCGCCAACTGCGGCAAGCGTGCTTCTGCCAAACGTTTCGGTGACCAATCCCGTGACAAATGCGCCAGCGATAAATCCGATGAGGTATCCGCCTGTCGGTCCAAGAATTACCCCGATTCCAGACAAACCACCTGAAAATACCGGAAAACCGATGATCCCGAGCATCACATAGACGATCACGCTCATCCCTGCCCACTTGCTTCCAAGCAGCAGCCCTGCAAGCAGCACAAAGAAGACCTGGAGAGTGATCGGCACAGGGCTTGCCGGGATCGGGACTCTTATGAATGCTCCGATCGCGGTCAGGGCTGCAAACATGGATGCATATATCATCGGTCTTACGTCGGTTTGCTCATGCATGGTATCGATCCGGTTGTTAACCTGTTCTGTGATGGAGGTTGACAGTAGTATTAAGGTTTGCGGATCGACGCTGTGGTCGCGGCTTATGCGACCGGTTCAAGAAATAAATCATGTACATGCTCGAGTAACTTGCGTATAAGATCAGTGTAATGTTTCAATGGCCGCGTCGCTACGGTGGATTCGATGCAGGCTCTGACCGGCACACCACCATGTTTTAATAGCATAATGATAGAGTTGATTTTAACATCCGCTTAGTAACATACCAATCGGAGGTAACAACAAGACAATGAGCTCAGAAATGTGCATCGTATGCGGACTTCCCCAGGAACTATGCATCTGCGAGGAAGTGGCAAAGGAACAGCAGTGGATCACGATCAAGGTGAAGCGGCGTAGATATGGAAAAGAGGTCACGGTCATCGATGGGATCGACTCACATGAGATCGACCTGAATGAACTCTCGACCTACCTGAAATCCAGATTTGCATGTGGTGGGACTGTGAAAAACGAGACCATAGAACTGCAGGGCAACCACAAAGACCGCATAAAGGGTATATTGATAGATAGAGGTTTTTCAGCCAGTCAGATCAAAACATAACATCCCAACATGAAGCGAATCTATCTGGACCACGCTGCCACCACCGCGGTGGATCGCGAGGTCGTGCAGACGATGCTGCCTTATTTTACAGAGACGTATGGCAACGCATCAAGTCTGCACTCGTTTGGCAGGGACGCCAGAAACGCGCTCAATGCTTCAAGGCAGACAGTTGCGGACGCACTGGGCGCACAGGCAAACGAGATCATTTTTACATCGGGCGGCACCGAATCCGATAATCTTGCACTGAAAGGAGTCGGGAAGGGGCATATCATCACCAGTTCAATCGAGCATCCTGCGATACTAAGCACATGCAGGTATCTGGAAGATCATGGTCGTGAGGTCACGTACGTGCCAGTCGATTCAGATGGCATGGTCGATCCGGTTGATGTTGAATCCGCAATCACCGATGACACAACACTGATCTCGGTGATGCATGCGAACAACGAGATCGGCACGATCCAGCCAGTTAGCGAGATCGGTTCCATCGCAAAGGATCATGGAATTCTGTTCCATACCGATGCGGTTCAGTCGTTTGGTAAAACAGAGATCAATGTACGGAAGATGAATATCGACCTATTATCAGTCTCCTCGCACAAGATCTACGGACCGAAAGGTGTTGGCGCCCTCTATATCAGGAAAGGCGTCGAGATCGAACCTCTGATGCACGGAGGCGGACACGAGATGGGTATGCGCGCAAGTACCGAGAACATTCCCGGAATCGTTGGCTTTGCAAAGGCGGCATCGCTTGCCGTCGAGCGGTTCGAACAGGATACCAGGCATCTGACGGGGCTTAAGGATATGCTGATTGCAGGAGTGATGGATTCTATCGATGACGTAACCTTAAACGGTCACCCGACAGAGAGACTCCCGAACAATGCGAATCTCCGGTTTGCGTTTGTGGAGGGCGAATCGCTCCTGCTGCATCTCGATATGAAAGGGATTGCGGTATCCACTGGATCTGCGTGCTCTTCGGCATCACTTGACCCGTCGCATGTACTGCTTGCGCTCGGGATAGCGCCCGAGGATATTCACGGATCGATCCGGTTCACGCTTGGTAGGGGGAACACTGAAAGCGAGATCAGATATGTGCTCGAAGTGTTGCCGGAGATCGTCGGCAAACTGCGTGCCATATCGCCGCTTGCAGGGGGGTGACTGGAGAATGGAGTACAGCGAGAAGGTGCTGGATCATTTCGCAAATCCGCGAAACATCGGCGAGATCTCCGATGCCGACGGGGTCGGGACCGTGGGCAATCCTGCCTGTGGGGACATGACCACGGTTTACATCAGGGTCAAGGATGGCAGGATCACTGATATCAAGTTTAAGACCTTCGGATGCGCCGCGGCGATCGCAACAGCGAGCATGACGACTGAACTTGCGCTTGGAAAGACGCTTGAGGGGGCGCTTGCCCTGAGTCGTAACGATGTTGCCGATGCGCTCGACGGGCTGCCTCCTGTGAAGATGCACTGCTCAAATCTCGCTGCTGATGCGCTTCATGCCGCTGTTGAGGAGTGTATGGCAAAGTAAACCCGGGCGCTGAGATGCGTATATGGTTTGAGAAAGGACCGAGTTCACCCACCCCTTACGCCAGAAATAATCTTCTCATACTCTTTTTTGCTGAGCCTGAAACCAGCAGACATGAGATCGTCGATCGACCGCTTTAAATCAAGTTTTCCATCCTCTGCCGCCAGTAATAAGAGACCGATCGTTCCGGTTATCTTGATTCCGAGCGATCTTGCAATCCGCCGCCCATCACCGTCATCGAGGATCAATAACGCATTCTTTTCCCTTGCAAGTACTATGGCTTCTGATTCGCCCCGGTCCAGTGTCGTGCAGAGAGAATCGACTGCAATTTCGTTCGTAACCTCCTCCACTTTTATCCAATCCGTAGATTTAACCTCTTTTGCACCAGATAATCCCTCGCCACGCGTTACTACCTCATCGTATACCTCGCATGGGATATGAACTTCTGAAAAGTATTCTCTCAACAGGTTTAGCTTTCCGATTCGTGAAAGCGCGATAAGCGGTGTAGAATTGCAAACAACAATCATCATCTACCCAATGCTTCTTTTAGCGTCTCAAGATCTTTTTCTGCATCTTTTGCAGTATAATCTATCGGGATTCCTTTTTCATTCAACAACAGCAGCATCTCCCACTTATTCCGCACACCGGCAACTTCTGCTGCCTTTCCGAGCGACAATTTGCCTTCCCGGTATAGTTCTGCAGCCAGTGAATGTCTGATGAACGTGCTAAGCTCACCCTCTTTGACTTTTGCTGCCGCCATGAATGAACCCGGCAGATCGATTGTTGCTACCATCGTTTCCATGAGACTCACCATTATCTTCTGTTATATTGAAGTATACTACTCCGCGTAAGTTTAAATCTTCTGAATGTGTGGAAATCTCCGGGCGGACGATATCCTGCCAGATTTCCTTGCCCAACCCCTGCATTTCCAGAATGTTGTGACCGGGGGGGGGGCGATCATCTTCCGCATCCCCAAAACAACCTCCGGGTTCAGAGCATACAAAAATCCGGAGAACGATAATCGACAAGCATTATATCCCCTCCACGCCCCATGATCCACCATGCACAAAGTCATCGACGACATACTGACATCCACCCGGCGCAGGGTTGCGGATCTCCATGCCGCAGACACCGACGCACCAAAAAAGATCGAGCGCCGGGACATTATACCGCTGATACGACTGCGAAAGCGCGAGAACCGGATCCCTGTGATCGCTGAGGTGAAACCCGGCTCACCAACCACCGACAAGCGCGAGATAACTCCTGATGATGCTGCAAGGATTGCACAGGAGATGGAGGCGGCAGGTGCTGTTGCGATCTCGGTTTTGACCGAGCCCGCGTTTTTTAGCGGCAGCATGGAGAATCTTTCTGCGGTTCGAAGAGCAGTCAGTATCCCGGTACTTAGAAAAGATTTCATAATCGATGAAAAACAGATATACGAAACTGAAAGTGATTTGATTCTATTGATCGCCGGCATACTTGGAAATGATCTCGAACGGTTTGTTGATCTTGCTCTTACGCGTGGAATAGAGCCACTTGTTGAGATACACGACAAATCCGAGCTTTCTGGTGCACTGAACACAGAAACAAGGATCATAGGCGTGAACAACAGAAACTTAAATACATTGACTGTGGATTTATCAACATCAGAGCATCTGGTTCCGTTGATACCTGCCGACAGAATCATCATCAGTGAAAGCGGGACCCGGGGTCCTCCGGATGCTGTGCGTATGATCCGGGCAGGCGCTGATGCGATCCTTGTCGGGACTGCGGTCATGGATGCTCCGTTTGATAAGACGTTGGAACTGGTCGACGCACTCTGAAATATGGAAGTGATTTATCATGCAACAGAAAGGAAAGATGCCGGAACTTAACCGGGTCACGGATTACATCTGGGACATTCCGATCGATTACATGGAGAAGATGCGGGTGCCCGGCAGATTATTCCTGTCCCCTACTCTGCTCAAGGGGCTTGAGATCAGCACCCTTAATCAGACCGCGAACGTCGCAACACTGCCAGGCATCCAGAAGTACTCGATGGCGATGCCGGACGCCCACCCGGGATACGGATTTCCGATCGGAGGTGTTGCTGCATTCGATTCGGAGGAGGGTGTGATCAGCCCGGGCGGGGTGGGCTTCGATATCAACTGCCTCTCTAAAGACGCGGAGGTGCTCCATGAGCACGGCTACACGGTTCCGATCAGCGAGTTCGATGCCCGGTGGGATTCCGAGCACATCGTGTGCATGAACTTCGGAACAAAGCCCAGAAACACCGGAATCGATGCATTTATGGAACTGCCGACACGTGAAAAGATGTACCTCCTCACAACAGGGTCCGGCGAATCGATCAAGGCGTCTGCCGAGCATCCGTTCTACACCGATGGTGGAATGGTTCGCGTGAAGGATTTGCATGACCCGGGGCAGGATCAGGAGCAGAGGATTGCGATATTCCCGTTCAAAGGGGTCGAATACGAGGTGCCGGATTCGAATGTGATAGTCGGGCTGGAGGATGTCAAGGCTCTTGCGATCAACCGGAAGAATATGGAGCCGACCGTCTCGGAACTTATAAAGCGCGACCTTCTGCCACTTACTGCTGACAACGACAAACTCCCGTATCTCTTAAAGATCATGGGTTTCCTTCTCGGCGACGGGACTACACATTTCACCGGGAACAAGGGCACGATCTGGTTCTACGGGACGTCTGATGATCTGGAGGATATCCGGCTGGACATCGAAAAATTGGGATTTACGCCTTCACGAATATATTCAAGAACCCGCGACCGCGAGATCGAGACGCAGTATTCGAACGTCGTGTTTTCACGGGAGGAACACTTCCTTACGGTGGCTTCGTCGAGTCTCACGGCACTTCTGGTGTGCATGGGAATGCCGTTTGGCAATAAAACCACACAAGAGTATCTGCTCCCGGATTGGATATTCACTCTCCGTCTCTGGCAAAAACGGCTGCTTCTCTCATCCTTGTTCGGTGCTGAACTCTCAGCCCCAGCCACCATGACCGGTCACGGATACAACTTTTACGCACCCGTTCTCCCCCTGAACAAGCAGGAAGGGATTATCCGGAACGGGGAAGAGTTTCTTGACCAGATATCCGCGCTCCTTCTGGATTTTGGCGTAGACTCATCGCGGATTGGGAAAAGGAAAGAGTACGTCAATAAAAACGGCGAGGCATCGCACCGCCTGAGACTTCAGATCGGTGGAACAGCAGACAATCTCATCAAGTTATGGGGCCGGGTCGGATTCGAATACAACCAGAAACGGCGACATCTGGCGTGTGCGGCTGTGATGTATCTGCGCAGGAAAGAGCAGGTCATCGATGAGCGTGAGCGTGCGGCGCAAGATGCGAAACGGATGCGGGAATCGGGCGAGCCGCTCTCTTTGATATGCTCAAAGCTTGAGTCCGCCCATGTCAACAAGAGATTTATCGAGCGCTCGCTTTATGAGGGGCGGAGTTCCCGGTCCAGGGTGCCTGCGAGCTTCCAGACATTCGATGCGTTCCTGTCCGAATCCGCCGTCGGAACCTCTGGCATGGTCTGGGACTCGATACGATCGATAGAAGAGATCGAATATGATGGTTTCGTGTACGATTTCATGGTGCAGAACGAGCATCACAACTTCGTCGCAAACTCGTTTGTGGTGTCCAACTGCGGCGTCCGCGTCATCCGCACAAACCTGACTGTAAACGATGTCCGCCCGAAGATCAGGAAGTTGGTGGATGCGCTCTTCAAAAGCGTCCCGTCAGGCGTCGGCTCAAAGAGCAAACTCAAGGTGTCGGATTCCGAGTTGCGAAGTGTATTTGAGGATGGCGCGGGATGGGCGGTCGAGCAGGGCTACGGCGTCAGCGAGGATCTCGAGCACTGCGAGGAGAACGGGAGAATAGAGCTTCCGGGAGAACTCAAGGTGAGTGATAAGGTGATGAAGCGGGGGCGACCGCAACTCGGAACACTCGGGAGCGGGAATCATTTTCTTGAGGTGCAGTGCGTCCGTGAAATCTATGATCAGGACATTGCAGATGCGTTCGGGATTCACAAGGGTGACATCACTATCATGATCCACTGCGGTTCAAGGGGCGCAGGGCACCAGATCTGCACAGAACATCTGCGTGTGCTCGAAAAGGCTGCGCGGAAGTACGGGATCGAACTCGTAGACCGGCAGCTTGCATGTGCGCCTGTGCAGTCCAAAGAGGGGCAGGAATACTTCGCCGCGATGTGCGCAGGCGCAAACTACGCATGGGCGAACCGGCAGATGATCACCCACTGGGTTCGGGAGACGTTCTACCGCTTCTTCGGAAGCGACATCGAGATGGATCTCGTCTACGATGTGGCGCACAATGTTGCAAAACTCGAAGAGCACACGATCGATGGCAAGCCAAAAATGGTGTATGTGCACAGGAAGGGTGCGACCCGGGCGTTTCCTGCCCGGCATCCTGACGTCCCGAAGGCGTACCGGAGCGTCGGGCAGCCGGTGCTGATCCCTGGAAGCATGGGCACGCCTTCATACATCCTCTGCGGCATGGAGCGTGCGATGGAGCTCACGTTCGGGAGCGCATGTCACGGCGCAGGCAGGGTCGGGAGCAGGAAAGCGGCAATGCGGAAGTATAAGGGGGAGCAGATCGAGAAGGAACTTCTCGCGAAAGGAATCACTGTGAAAGCGACGCATCCGAGCGTGCTTGCAGAGGAGGCGCCAGCGGTCTACAAATCGAGCGCTGACGTCGTTGATGTCGTGCATCAGTTAGGGGTTGCGTGCAAGGTCGCGCAGGTCGTCCCGATCGGGGTTGCGAAGGGATAAGTAGATGGCGAGAGCATCACATCGGCAAAAGACATAAAACGTGCGACACCTATTTCTCTGAAATGTTTCTCAAATTCAAAAGCGAAGTCGAGTCCGTGCTAAAAAAGGCACTCGACGCGTCCGGTTACCAGATTGACGACCTCCACATCGAGGAATCCGCACACGCTGATCTTGCATCGTCGCTTTCGTTCAGATTGGCATCGGAATACAGGCAAAGTCCGGCAGCCATCGCGGACGTTATCGCGGA
>JAUWGA010000157.1 GCA_030606635.1 Methanosarcinales archaeon | reverse complement strand
CGTGTTTCAGGATTTTTCGGATTGGCTGCGGCGTTTACCTGAACGGGGCGCTCCAAAACTCTCCAGCACCGCTATCAGGTTTTCGTAATCCACCTCGGTATTGTAGCAGCCGTCTGTTAGAAGCGGAACCCCATAAGTCACGATCTTACTGCGTTTGAGCGATCGCATGACCTTGTTTAACTCATAGTTACACGCCAAAAGGAGCGCGCCGTCTGCCGACTCCTTCTTTACAACGTGGCGGACGTACGACGAGCCTGCGATGATGTATAAGGTATAGCCGAACCGATCCGCATCTTCCAGCATCCTCGAGAAGATGCACTTGCCACACCCCTTGCACTGGATCCCGAAGCGTGTCGATGGCGCAGGGCAGTCAAGCGACCTCATGCAGTGCGGGGTGAGCAGCAGGCGGTGTTTTGTCTTTGCAAAAGCAGACCTGTGCGCCACGTTCTTGAGCGATACCATCCATGTATCGAGCGTTCTCGTATCTGCGAACCTCTGAAAGACTGCTTTGAGCGGTAGATAGAAGAAATCAAGGATGTCTGCAAAGACTCCGGCAAGCCAGACATTCCTGGTGAGGCTGATCCGGCTGATGACCAGAGCCAACAGCGCAAGAACGACGGATACGACTATGATTACCGATATTAAAATCCCGATCAGGTCATACATCACAACACATCTCCATCTTCTTGATCACCTCGTCCACATCCACCTTTGTGTCGTAGCAGCCGTCCCGCAGCAGAGGGACGCCCTGAACCAGTGAGGTCTTCGCGATATCCTGCATCGCCTCTGTCAACTCGCTATAACACGCCACGGCAATACATGCGTCAGGACTGCAGGATTTGAGGATCTTTCTGACAAAACTGCCGCCCGGCACGACAAATACCTTGAAATTGTATTTTTCCGCAGCTTTTGCTATGCGACCGATATCGCACCTGCCGCACATTTTGCACTCATAACCGATTATCGGATCACATCGTGTCGCACACTCAGGACCCCTCATGCACTGCGGCAGGAGGATTATGCGCCCACCCCGCATACGCTTAAACTTCTCAAGCATCATCGCATTCCTGAGTTCGATGAGAATCTCGTCAACGAGTTCTTCTTTGATGTAAAACACCCTGCAAACCCACTTTGCAGGCGAGTAGAAAATATACAGCACGAACAGGATAAAATTCGGAAATACGATCTTATGCCTCTTAAAACTGTAAACACCGAGCAGCAGTGCCAGCACTGTCGCCAGAAGGACAGCAAATGCTAAGAAGACGAAGAACCTGCCAAGAAGTTCGTAAGGGACTTCCATAAGACTAAAACGGTTATGCGGATATTTAAAGTTGCCTGTGGGGTGAATAAAGATGCATCTCTGATGAAAACAATATGAAATACCCGTTTAACCTCCAAATCCAATAAACATCTCAAACTCGCACAATTTCGGGATTTTCTGTATATCAAAAACCGCTTCCATAAATGGTTGGGTTAAAGTAGCAGTATTACCAACAGGCAACCATGACAATCGATGAAATCAGCATCACCAGAGCAATCGTCACCGAATTCACAGAATCGTTCCTCAACTGCACCGATATCGACTGCGCACTCGTCGGCGCAGGACCTGCGAATCTCGTTGCTGCGTACACGCTCGCAAAATCGGGCATCGATGTGGTGGTCTTCGAGCGGAATCTCTCGGTCGGTGGCGGCATGTGGGGTGGCGGCATGATGTTTCCAAGGATTGTTGTGCAGGAGGAAGCACGCCGGTTTCTTGATGAATTCGGGATCGCGTACACCGAATACGAAGAGGGGGTCTATGTTGCGGATTCGATCGAATCGGTCTGCAGGACCGCAGCGGCCGCGATCGGTGCTGGTGCGAAGATCTTTAATCTGATAAGTGTCGAGGACGTGATGATCCGGGAAGAGGGCCATGTGTCAGGACTCGTAATCAACTGGACATCAGTTGCCGCGGCACGGCTGCATGTCGATCCGCTAACCATCCGGTCGAAGGTCGTGATCGATGGCACAGGGCACGATGCCGAGGTTTGTAGGATCGTTTCTAGGAAGATCCCGGACGCCTTACAGGTTCATGGCGAGCTGCCGATGTGGGCTGAACGCGGCGAGAGCGCGCTTCTCGAATTCTCAAAAGAGGTATATCCGGGGCTGGTTGTCTCCGGCATGGCAGCAAATGCCGTTTCCGGAGGTCACCGGATGGGTCCGATCTTTGGCGGGATGATGCTATCCGGCGAGCGGGCGGCAGAGGTGGCGATGGAGATTATTGAGTCGGGAGATTGTTTATGATCCCCTCCGCGTACACCAGGATAGCCGCTTTAAGTCACGACCCCGTTTTGAAAAACGGGGTAACATGGCTGGTGCTCATGTATTTTATAGGTACTCTATTATTATTATTATTTTCTTCCTTTACATCCTGCTATATGAATTAGAGTAGCCAATGTCATTTTAGTTACTTCAACTATATAATCCACATCTATATAGTTAACTGTATCAGTTATTTTGTGAGAGTGTGGGTACTTGCCTGCCTGAGTTATTCCAATTACTGCATAACCTCTGGAGCTGAAGGGCGTGTGGTCACTCGCCCAGAGATCTATACGCCTACTATTAAGACTGGTATTATCTGCTGCGACCTTTGCCATTAATAATGCGAATTTGTGCGCTGTAGCCTTCTTTGTGTGAGTCCTATTGACTTGATCCACTCCAATATTAATATTCCAATTAGACTTAACATCGGGATAACCGATCTCATCAAGGTTTAAAACTAGAATGATGTCCATATTGTTTGTACAGGCATATTCTGCGTAGGCTCTTGAACCCATTAAGTTTTGTTCCTCGCCAGTAAATGCAATAAAGCGAATAGTATGGTCCATCTCGATGTTCATAAGGATGCGTGCAATTTCAAGCATAGCAGCTACGCCGCTAGCATTGTCATTTGCACCCGGAGCTGGGCATTTTTTCCAATTCCATCCGATTGTTGACCTTGCTATTGTATCATAATGTGCGCAGAGGATAATGATTTTATTCGATTGCCCCTTTCCCATCTTTGTACAAACTATGTTCTTCTGCAAGGTATCACAGAAAACGAAATCTTGATACCCAACATCGGAATATCCCATGATGGTGAACTGCTTGTGAATCCATTGACTAACCGGGACTATTTTATTTGAGAGTGTAAAGCGGGTCAAATAGCTGGATAAATGTTCAATAGTCATTTTAATGTTAGATGGGGTGACTTGTTCAACTAATCCGGAGATGTATTGGTCAAATGATGTCATGCTCTCAATGATTTCGAAAATATTGCTAATTCTACAAGTGTTGCTTTGAAACTCCCATAGTGTTGTGTGATTGTAGGTTCTGCCCCCTATCTTGCACGCTCTTATACACGATAATTACTCATTAAATAAACTCACTTGACCGCGGAAGGGCTGCCAGCACCAGATGGCGTGACAGCCTCGATTGAACAGATGCGATAATCATACGAACCGCCTCACCCTTCGACGCAGATTCACCCCGCAAACTCAACAAACTCACGCAGCTTGCCAAGCGCAGCGCCGCTATCGATAACCTTTTCCGCCTTCCGAACACCTGCTTCCAGATCAGACACCATACCGGAAACATAGATCGCAGCACCGGAATTAAGCACCACAACATCCCGTTTCGGTCCTTCCTGCCCCTCGAATATCGAGATAATGTCGGAAGCATTCTCTTCCGGAGTCCCGCCTGCAATATCCCCGATCTCAGCCCTCGCAATCCCGAAATCCTCTGGCTTGACAGTGTACGTCGAGACCTCTCCGTCTTCGAGCGATGCGATCGTTGTCTCGCTGACATTCGAGATCTCATCCATGCCATCGCCGTGCACGACCATTGCACGCTCGCTTCCAAGGAGAGAAAGCACCTCTGCAATCGTCTCGCAG
>JAUWGA010000097.1 GCA_030606635.1 Methanosarcinales archaeon | reverse complement strand
GACAAGCGGGGGATATGCTCTGTCCGGGAGAACCGGAAAGGGGTACTCTACAGTCTCGTTTATGGCAGGGTCATCGCAAGTGGCGTCGATCCGATCGAGAAGAAGCCGCTATTCAACTTCCTTCCTGGCACTGAATCGTTCTCGATAGCGACTGTCGGATGTAATTTCAAGTGTCGCTGGTGTCAGAACTGGAACATCAGCCAGATTTCGAGGACCGCAAAGGAGATACCTGGTCACGATATGACTCCTGAGGATGTGGTCTGGTCTGCGACCCAGCACGATTGCAAGACGATTGCGTACACCTACACAGAGCCCACCATCTTCACGGAGTTCGCGCTTGATGTGATGAAACTCGCACACAAGTCAGGCATCAAGAACGTCTTTGTCACAAACGGTTACACGAGCGAGGAGGCACTTTCTGAGATCTCGCAGTATCTCGATGCCGGAAACATCGATCTCAAGGCTTTCAGGGACGAGACGTACCGGAAGATGTGTGGTGCAAGACTCGAGCCGGTCCTCGACACGATCAGGCGGTACAAGGAACTTGGCATCTGGCTGGAGGTGACGACGCTCGTGGTGCCGACTGTCAACGACAGCGAAGAAGAGTTACGAGAGATCGCAAGATTCATCGCAGATGTAGGTGTTGAGATTCCATGGCATATCAGCCAGTTCTATCCGCAGCACAGATTCCTTGATGCTCCTTCGACCCCCGTTGAGGTTCTGCACAGGGCAAGGGAGATCGGTATCGAAGAAGGGCTCAGATATGTCTACGAGGGAAACATTCCGGGAATGGGAAACGAGAATACATACTGTTACCGGTGTAAAGAGCTCCTGATCAAACGATTCGGGTTCAGCATCATCGAAAATCGGATCGAGGACGGGAAATGTTTTAACTGTGGCGCAGAGATCGATGGAGTTTTCTGAAGGGTTGTGCGGGCGGATACCCAAAAACTATTTTACACTCAGCAACCAAGAGTTACAGTCCAGTGAGATGAGGTGATTGCACGCCAGACCAGACAAACCCCCGCGACGTCGTTGAACTGCTCCTGACGGCGCAGATATACAACCAATCCGAAACATTGACAGAGAACGATCTTCCAGCAAATATAAGAAAACACTACTGGAACCGCGAAAAGAAGCAAGTGAACCGCCCGATCAGCGTCCGGATCGAGGATGTCGCGGAGCTATATGGGACCAATGATGTCATGCAGGAGATAGGGGCTCTCCCGTTCATTGAATTTGAGAAATTCGGAGCGGAACTTAAACTCACAGTCTTTGATCTCGCAAAGAGCTGGTTTGCGAAGCAAGAGGGTGCGATAGACCGAATTCGCGCAAATCCGACGCTCGCATCGTTTTATGAGAATGACGACATGGATGTCAGTTATGCAGAGGCGACCCTGAAAGCCCAGCCAAAGGAGCGGGATCGGGAGTATCTTGCCTCGCTTGCCGCAGAGATCGCTGCATCGGACGAGGATGTAGATCTCCTGACACTTGTGCACCTCGTTGCGCCGGAGGACGTCAGACAGCGGATCGACAAACTCGTGCTCACACGCGATCAGGAGGATAAGATCGAGAAGATCGTGCAGGCGATCCGGCACCGGGAATATCTGCGCGATATCGGGCTCTGTGAGATCGGAAAGATGCTCTTCATCGGACTCCCTGGCACCGGCAAGACATCGGTAGCCAGAGCGCTCTCAGAAAAATTAAACAGCCCGCTCGTGGAGGTCCGGCTCTCGATGATCACATCCCAGTATCTCGGAGAAACCTCGAAAAATATCGATAAGGTCTTCGAACTTGCGAAGAAATTAAGCCCCTGCATCCTGTTCATCGATGAGTTCGATTTCATAGCGAAGACCCGTGTCTCTGACGAACATGCCGCGGTGAAACGTGCCGTCAACACGCTCCTGAAAGCGATCGATGAGATCAGTCTGATCGATGACGGGGTTCTTCTGATCGCCGCTACAAATCACCCAAAACTGCTGGACCGTGCTGCGTGGAGGCGGTTTGACGAAATCGTTGATTTCCCGCTTCCTGATTCCGGGATGCGCAAGAATATTCTTGATATCATTCTTTCGAAGGTGGATGGCGACTTTGATTCACAGGAGATCGCCCTGCTGGCGGATGGATTCACGGGATCGGATCTGCGCATGGTTGTCCGGGAGGCGGTGCTCCACGCGCTCACAGAGGATCGGATGGTGATCACGCAGTCAGACCTGACCGATGCCGTCGATGAGTTCAGTAACAGGGTGGGCTTGATGATGAAGGAATATACGATAACATGAGAATTGTTCTGCTCGGAACCGGTGATACCGTCGGCACGCCAAAGATCGGATGCGAGTGTCCTGCGTGCATGGATGCGCTTGCAGGCGGGCGGAGCAGCCGGTCAAGGTTCTCGATCCTGATCGAGACCGAAGATGGACGCGTCCTGATCGACACGGGTCCGGATCTCCGGTACCAACTTCTAAAACACAAAATAAACCATGTGGACGGCGTTATATGGACTCACGGGCACTATGACCATTACGCAGGATTCGGCGAGTTCTACCGTGTCCAGAACCATGTGCCGGTCTATGGGCTCTCAGACACCCTGGACTACATACTCGATTATCTCTATTTCATGAAGCCGACGCGCCGCGACGTATCAGTCTACGAGCCGTTTTACATGATCGGACTTGAATTCACACTGTTCCCGGTCCATCATCCGCCTCTTGCCGAATCTGCCGGTGTTGTGGTCTGTGACGGGGATAAGAAACTCGTCATCACCGGCGATACCACCCGGCAGATTCCCAAGCGCTCAATCGAGATCATGCGGGATCCTGACATCCTGATATGCGACGCGATTGCGCCGCCTGAATACGACCTCCGGAAGCACATGAACACGGCAGAGGCGGAGGACCTGGCGTCAGAGTTAAGTGCGAAAAAGATGGTTATGACGCACCTAAGCCACCTCTTCCCGCCACACGATGAAGCAGTGAAGAGGTGGAATCTCGGGTATGACGGGATGGAGATGGTGCTTTAATCACTCATACACCCATCGCTCTTCAGCCCTCTCGTACAGAACCGCCTCATCCTCGGTGAAATGTATCGCAATCTCCCTTTTTGCAGATTCGAGTGAATCTGCGCTGTGGATAAGGTTCCTGCCGACATCCAGCCCGAAATCTCCCCTTATCGTGCCGACCAGAGATTCCTTCGGATCGGTTGCGCCCGCAATCGTGCGCATCACCGAAACAGCGCCCGCGCCTTCCACGATCATGGGAACCGCGGGAGAAGACGTGATGAACTCGATAAGCGAGTTAAAAAACGGCTTTTCCACATGCTCTGCATAATGTCTTCGCGCAGTCTCATCGGTGACCTGACACATCCGCATAGCGACAATTCGAAGTCCCTTTCGCTCAATTCTGGATATAATCTCACCGGTCAAGCCGCGCTGCACCCCATCGGGCTTGATCATCACGAATGTTTGTTCCATTTAATCTCTCTTGAAGTGTCTATTTGGACACCTACACAGATTTCGTGACCCATTTAACCTTTCGCGGAACTCTTTTGAGTTTGAAATTGTTCTGGCACTTTGATTTGCAGAAATAATAGACTGTGCCGTCCCTCTTAACAAACATCTTTCCGGTGCCAGGCTCGATTGGGTTTCCGCAGAACGAACAGATAAATTGTTCCAACGCCAATCACCTGCCTGTCGTCAGTTTCTTCGCCTCTCTCGAGGTTTCGAGCAGCATCAGAATGTCTCCGACCTGCACAGGACCTATGCAGTTTCTGGCAATGACCCTGCCCTTGTCCCGCCCATCAAGCACCTTGCAGTTGATCTGGGTCGCCTCCCCGTGCATGCCTGTCGTCCCGACGACCTCGACCACCTCAGCAGGATATGCGTCATCATATTCTGCCATGACATCACCTCAGCGATGCGATCTTGCTTGCGAGTTCCTCGACTGCGCTCTTGCCTTTGCCAGCATTGACGATCGCCACAGTAGCGCAGCCAACCCCGAGACCACATGCGGCTCCGAGTTCGTCCTGCTTTTTTATATATATGTAGGGTATCTTTTTCTCATCGCATAGCATTGGAATGTGAGCCACGATCTCAGGCGGGTTTATATCCTCACTTACCAGCACAAGCTGGGCTACGCCACGCTCGACCGCTTTTGTGGTCTCGTTTGTTCCTTTCTTGATCTTTCCGGTATCTCTTGCAAGTTCCAGCGATTCCAGTGCTTTATCACGCAATTCGTCTGGAGCCTCGTATGTTACATACATCTGTGCCATTTATATCTCCTTCTGGATTTAATCCGTCATCGGGATTTAACTCGATTCTTCGGTACCTATAATAGCAGCGAGGGGGTATATATAGGTTGCTGTGCAGGATGATCACCGTGTCCATCATATCAATTCTCACAAAGGTCAGGAACAACGAAATCTCGATTAACGAGGCTGAAGCGCAGATCAAACTCCTGCGGTTCAAGGAGATCTCAGAGATTGCAAGGATCGATTGCCACCGGTCAGAGAGAACTGGCATCCCAGAGGCGATTCTTGCAGAAGGGAAGAGTTCTGGCGATCTCGCTATGATCGTTGCGGCGTCACTGACCGAAGACGTGCGCATACTCATCACGCGAGTCTCGGATGACCAGTTGCACGAACTGGAGTTGCGCATCGACCCACCATACATGGTGTGGAACGAACGCGCCAGAACCCTTGTATGCGGCACAGTCCCCGCCAGCAAAACAGGCGGGAGGGTTGGCATCATCACCGCGGGCACCGCTGACATCCCGGTTGCAGAGGAGGCGCGGGTCACGGCAGAGGAGATGGGGTGCGATGTCGATCTGATCTATGATGTGGGTGCGGCAGGCATTCATAGGCTCTTTCCTGATCTTGGTCGGTTGATCGAGAAGGGCGTGGATGCGATCGTTGTTGCCGCCGGAAGGGACGGCACGCTTCCAACCGTGGTTGCCGGGCTTGTGCCGGTCCCTGTGATCGGGGTGCCGGTCTCTGTTGGGTACGGCGCAGGTGGCAAAGGCGAGGCAGCGCTTCTCTCGATGCTACAGTCATGCTCAGTCCTCGTAGTCGTCAACATCGATGCCGGTTTTGTGGCAGGCGCGTTTGCAGCGCGTATTGCGAACCTTGCCGCGGCAGCATCAGTAAAATCGGGTGAGTTGAGGATAGGGACTGTCACAAAATAACTTGGTCGGGATGAACACCCTTAAACAGATTCACAATATCAACTAACATTCGTGTAATTGAATATGCTCGAGTAATGTGTGGCAAACAGATAACCCCCAATCAGTGTAATTTGTGTAAATCAGTGGCTTATAAGGGTTTTTAGCCACTGACTGCGAAAGCACGCGGCGAAGCCATTAACCCTGATTCCGCTGATTTTATCCACAAGTCACTCGAGCAGGCACAAAATATATTGATTTTATAGATTATCGGGTGTACTGTTCAAAAGATCGATCTCCACAATACGACGTGACCACCTTATACCAGAAAAACCTTTTATACGCACACACATAAGTCACCACGTAGTAAACGTAAAGAAAGGAGATGATTAATAATGCAAATGGCACCCCAGATGGGGTATGATCGTGCAATAACCGTATTTAGCCCGGACGGGAGACTTTTTCAGGTAGAATATGCCAGAGAAGCAGTAAAGCGGGGCACAACTGCAATAGGTATTAAAACAGATGGCGGTGTTGTGCTGCTGGTTGATAAGCGGATTGCGAGCCATTTACTGGTGTCTGAATCGATCGAAAAGATTTTTCAGATCGATCAGCATATCGGTGCGGCGACGTCAGGGCTGGTTGCGGATGCACGTGCGCTGATCGACCGTGCGCGTGTCGAGTCGCAGGTTAACAGGGTATACTACGACGAGCCGGTCGGGATAGAGGTCCTTGCAAAGAAAATCTGCGACCACAAGCAGACATATACCCAGTTTGGCGGCGTGCGCCCTTACGGAACCGCTCTTTTGATTGCGGGTGTGGATGATCACCGTGCAAGGTTATTCGAGACCGATCCGAGCGGTGCGCTGCTCGAATACAAGGCGACTGCCATCGGTGCTGGCAGATCAAAGGTTATGGAGATCTTCGAGAGTGAGTATACGGAAGACCTTGATATAAAGGGCGCAATCCGCCTTGGACTCAGGGCACTCTACCAGGTCTCAGATACCACGTTCGATGTGAGCACGATCGAGGTCGGGCTTGTAACTCTCGCGGATCGGCAGTTCAAGAAACTCGAAGAGGCTGAGCTTTCCGGATATGTCGATGAGGTCGTTGAGGAGTTTAAGGAGATCGAAGCGAAGGACGATGGCGATAGTGGGGATAATAGTGAGTAGTCATGGTTACGCTTGATAACGCGATAACGGCACGGTTGAAACGTGGCGACAAGCACTTTGAGGTGATGGTCGATCCCGAACTTGCACTGTCGCTTCGCAAGGGCGAAGATGTAGATATAGCGGCCATGCTTGCTGTTGAGGATGTCTTTGAGAATGCAAGCCGCGGCGATCATCCGAGCAAGGAGAGCGTGGAAGGGACATTCGAGACGACCGACATCTTTGAGATCGCCGAGCATATCGTGAAGCATGGAGAACTGCACCTC
>JAUWGA010000161.1 GCA_030606635.1 Methanosarcinales archaeon | reverse complement strand
GCGGCATTCAAGATCGCAAATCTCCTCAAGAATCCGGAACTTGCCCGGAGACTCGGAGAGGATGGGAAAGAGCATGTCAGGCACAATTTCCTGATAACGAGGCATCTCAAGGATTATCTTCTCATTATGCTCAGTCTTGAGAACCCGTCAGGGACTATCAGGTTGTAGGTCGCAAGCACACCTTGCGCCCCCTTTCTCGCACCAGCCGCTTGTAGGATGCGTGCAGCGATTGGAGGATCTCAGCTCTGCTCATGTTCTTCTGCACCTCATAGATTTCTTCCCTGATCTCGTGGATCTTGCGAACCCGTCAGACTATCGGGTTGCCAGAAACCTGCCCAGAATTTCATTGAAATCATCAGGCGCATCCATATTTGCAAAGTGTCCGGCTCCGGGCAGCTCAACCAGTTCAAAGTCCGGGTTCTCCCTTAAAACCTCCAGCGTAGTATCCAGATTCTTGTTGATAGCTGTGTCCAAACTACCCCTGATCAGCATCATCGGGATCCTGTGTCCGGATATCGTAGCGGTGTAGTCGTAATCAGCGAGGTTCCCCATAATCAGTTCAAGGGCATCCTTTGACACCGTTTCGTACATTTTACCCAGTCGGGCGCCCACCGCCTTATCCGTTGAACCGGTTTTGCTCACCAGCCATCCCATCCCTTTTGGACCGAACAGGCGAATCACTGTCGAGAGCGACCATCGAAAAAACCTGGAAGTATGAAGCCTGGGCGCCGTGCCAAACGTGGTCAGTGATATGAGCAGATCCGCATCAAGCTCTAACAACTCATATCCCACCAGTCCGCCCAGCGAATTCCCGACAAGATGCACCTTTTCAATCCCCAGATACTGCAGAAGAGCATGCACATCACGGGATAGTTCTCGAACCGTATAACCTGCCGGTGCTGGATCGGGAGGAGCGGATGAACCGCCGTGCCCGCGCAGGGATACCAGCAGCACGCGGTAATCCTTTGCAAAGAACTGCTGCTGCAGTTCAAACTGGCTCAGGTTCGCGCCCAATCCGTGTACAAAGACCAGTGTCTCATTATTTTCGATGCCTGAAAGCGAATATTCGATCCGGATGCCAGTACTCACCTGAGCAGTCTCGATCTCCATCAGTTAACAACAACCTTTGAATACAATAGATGGTAAAAAAATAAAAATGGCGAATTTGATATTATCTCATTCGCCTGACTGCATAAGCAAGCAGACCTGTGATTACCAGCAATGAAGCTGTGTATCCGGGTATGCTCTTCTCTGTCTCTGCCGCCTCAGGTTCCTCTCCTTCAGTCGCTGTTGTCGCCGGGGCCTCTACTACTTCGCCTGTTGCAGGGGTTTTGAGCGATTCTGCTACCGCTGGCACGCTGGTTTCAGGATGGCATACCGAACAGCTGAGTTCCCTCTGCGTTGGCGGCACAGCCGTTATCAGATGCAGCCCGGTCAGGTCGTGACAGTTGCTGCACAGTGGAAGGATTACCACGCCTTCTGGCATGTGACAACCCTCGCAGGTCGCCAGACCCGGCAGGTGGATCAGGTGTGGGATCACATCCGCGTCCAGGTCCCGCCCCTCCTTGTTACCTTCAGGTCGGTGGCACATGTAGCAGATCGATGTGTTCGTCTCTTCGCCATGAATATGCACAAGGTCATCCTGTGTGTGACAGTCCTGGCAGAGAATGGTCACTCCTGCATTTTGTAGCGGCTTTACGATGTCTGGCGCGGTCTTGTGACATGCCTCGCATCCCTGATGCACATCCACGAGATCGCGGTGGCAGTGTGCACAGACTGTTGTGTCGAGGATCTCGTTGTTGTGGTGGGTATTGATATCACCATGACAGTACGTGCAGTCCTCGGTCTCGACCTTCTTTATGTGCACATCGTGAATCGTGCCGTAGTGGCATTTCTCACACTGCGGGATTGCGATATCAAGCGCCTCACCATGACAGTCCTCGCAGGTCACCAGATCCTGCTTCAGCTTCTCCTCGTGAAGCGTGTGAGGATCTCCGGGATGGCACTTCGCACAGTCCACATTCTCCGCATCCAGTGTGATCGTGCCAAACTCCACCTCAGCATAAACTGAAATCGCCACGATCAGTAGAATAAGTGTTGCAAGCAACATCGGTGTTCGTCTCATAGTATTCGCCTCTCGATTGTTATCGATTGTAACGATATGGTTTGCGTTTGGGTATATATTGCTTTTCCTGCGAACGCGCCCGGGTAAGGCGTGACCCCCAGTCAAATCACAAGGTTTAAATCATCTCCGCCCGTTTATGTCTAATGTATGCGCCTATCAGATATGATTGCAATTCTCGAGGAGATTGCACCTCCTGAACTTGCTTACGAATCAGACATGGATCGGATCGGGCTGGTGCTTGATCGTGGGAACAATGTGAACAAGGTCGCTGTTGCACTGGATGCCACCGACTATGTGCTCGAAGAAGCTGCACGCGAGGGTGCGGATCTTCTGGTCACGCACCACACCCCGATATACGATCCGATCCACAGGATCTCAAAGAGCCTCTCAGACTCGTTAAAGATCGCTCTTGAGAGCGAAATCTCGATATATGTGATGCACACGAACTATGACCGGGCACAGGGCGGCGTCAACGATGTGCTCGCGGAAGTGCTTGAACTGGAGGATGTCGAGGAACTGGAACCGGGACGCATCGGGAGAACCGGATACTCGACAACATCGGAATTCGCAGAGTTTGCTGCGCGGCAGTTAGGCGTCCCGGTCAGATGGATCGGTGAACGCAACATCGAGACCGTGATGGTCATCGGCGGCAGCGGCCTAACCGGTGATTTTGTGAATACCGCAATCGTTGGCGGTGCCGATCTCCTGCTGTCAGGAGAGATCCGGCACGACGCGATCAGGAAGGCGCATAATCTGGCACTCATCGATGCCACGCATTATGCAACCGAAATTCCTGCAATGAAGCGCCTGTGTGGACGATTGCCCGTCGATACTGTCTTCATCGATCACGTACCCGATGTCAGGTGGGTGGACAGCACCAGTATAGTGCCTCCGGAAACTCCGGCGTGGCATGCATAGGGTGCCCATACACCTACGAAAGAACCTCCAGCGCTTTATCGACATCGACGCCATCGTGCACGATCGCTGCGACCGCTCGCGTCATCAGTGTCGGATCATTCGCCTGAAACGCATTTCTACCGACAGCAGCACCCCTTGCACCTGCTTCCATCGCGCCCTTGATCATCTGCAGAAACTCCCTATCCGTATTCGTCTTTGGTCCGCCTGCGATCACCACAGGAACAGGACAGCCCGCAACCACGGTCTTGAATGAATCCGGATCGCCTGTGTAGTTGGTCTTGATGATATCCGCGCCAAGTTCAGCGCCGACGCGAGCCGCAAGTGCGACCGCGACCGGGTCGTGCTGGTTGGCGATTGCGGCACCTCGCGGGTACATCATGGCAACGAGCGGCATGCCCCAGTAATCACAGTCATCCGAGACCGTACCAAGATATTCGAGTTGATCCGATTCGGTATCAGAGCCGACATTGATATGCACGCTCACGGCATCCGCGCCGAGTTTGATCGCCTCTTCGACGGTGCATACCGGCACCTTGTTGTTCGGATCAGGTCCAAGCGAGGTGGATGCGCTCATGTGAATGATAAGTCCGATATCGTGCCCGTATCCGCGATGCCCGTGCTTGACCATCCCTTTCTGCATGAGGACTGCATCCGCGCCGCCCTCTGCAACCTTGTTT
>JAUWGA010000166.1 GCA_030606635.1 Methanosarcinales archaeon | reverse complement strand
GTCGGCAAAGGCATCGCACGCATCGATCAAAAGTTCATGGATCTGCTCGATAAGTACATGGATGACGGAGACATAGTCGAGATCACAGGCGGGAAGGAAGCGTACGCGATTGTGCGCCGCGGCTATCATGGCGATTCCGGGTTTGACCTGATACGGATCGATGGGGACACCAGAACCGATGCGGATACCGGGATCGATGATCGGGTTACGGTCTGTAAGGCAGTAATAGAGGAGGCGATCAGAATCACGCTCGCGCCGACCCAGCACACCCGTTTCTCTGGCGGAGCGCGGTACCTGGCGCGGTATCTCAAGGGTAGGCCGGTCGTGAAAGGGCAGCACCTCCGGGTCGAGACCGTGGACGCGCCGGTCGTCTTCGTTGTCACTGCAACCCAGCCAGCAGGCGCAGTCATCGTAACCCGGGACACCCAGATCGTACTGAAGGAGCGCCCGGTCACGGACGAGGCGCATACCACACAGATCACTTATGAGGACATCGGAGGTCTCCGGCGCGAGATCGATCTCATCCGCGAGATGATCGAACTCCCGCTCCGCCATCCCGAACTCTTCCAGAAACTGGGCATCTCCCCGCCCCGAGGCGTGCTGCTGCACGGACCGCCCGGAACCGGGAAGACGATGATTGCAAAGGCGGTGGCGAACGAAACATCCTCTAATTTCACATCGATAAGCGGTCCTGAGATCGTGAGCAAATTTTATGGCGAAAGCGAGAAACATCTCAGGGAAATCTTTGATGATGCGGAAAAAATGCGCCAAGCGTTATTTTCATCGACGAGATCGACTCGATTGCGCCAAAACGCGGCGAGGTTGTGGGGGCGGGGGAACGCAGGGTTGTGGCGCAGTTGCTCTCGCTGATGGATGGACTCCAGTCAAGGGGCGAGGTTGTCGTGATCGCTGCAACCAACCGCCCGAATGACATCGATCCCGCGATGCGCAGGGGCGGCAGATTCGATCGCGAGATCGAGGTCGGTGTTCCGGACCGCAATGGCAGGTCTGATATACTACATATCCACACGAGAGGGATGCCGCTTGACCGGGCGATGCAGGAGAAGGGACTCGATGATCTCGCTGAGATCACACACGGTTTTGTCGGTGCCGATGTCGCATCGCTCTGCAAGGAGGCTGCCATGCATGCACTGCGCATGATGATGGCGGACATCGATTTCGAAGAGGACATCCCGTCAGAACTGATCGAGCAACTGATCGTAACAAAAAAGGACTTTTACGAGGCTGCGAAAAATATAGAGCCCTCTGCAATGCGCGAAGTCTTCATCGAGATACCGCGGGTCGGGTGGGGCGATATCGGGGGGCTTGATTCTGAGAAGCAGGAACTGATCGAGATCGTGGAGTGGCCGCTTCGCTATCCTGAGATCTTCGAGGCGATCAACACAGACCCGCCAACCGGAGTGCTGCTGTTCGGTCCCTCTGGCACCGGAAAGACCTTGCTTGCAAAAGCGGTCGCTACCGAGAGTTCTGCGAATTTCATCAGCATCAAGGGACCTGAACTCTTGAGCAAGTATGTCGGCGAATCGGAAAAAGCGATCCGGGAGGTGTTTCGGAAGGCACGGCAGGCATCCCCTACGATCGTCTTCTTCGATGAGATCGATTCGATCGCGCCTGTAAGGGGTGCGGGCTCAGACACCTTCGTGACCGAACGCGTGGTCTCCCAGATTCTGACTGAGCTTGACGGACTTGAGGAACTGCAGGATGTGGTCGTGATCGCTGCCACCAACCGCATCGACATGGTCGACCCCGCGCTCCTGAGACCCGGGCGGATCGACCGCCTCATCCATATACCACTTCCTGACAAGGATACGAGATCGAAGATCTTTGAGATCCACCTCGAGGGTAAACCGGTATCTGATGAGGTCTCGATACCGTGGCTTGCAGAAGCAACCGATGGATATTCGGGCGCGGAGATCGAAGCTGTGTGCAGGGAGGCAGCAATGCTTGCACTGCGCGGGGCGATGCCTGAACGGGGTGTGGAAGCGGATGCGAAGAAGATTGCAGGTGCGGTCAAGATCACAAGGAGACATTTCGATCAGGCGACCGAGTGTGTGCGGTGCGATAGATTTAATAGTTAGAGGGTAACACTTACACGTGATGTCGGTATAAACTGCACCTTTTTATTTGCAGAACCAAACCGATGTCACCTGTAAACAAGGACGCAAGTCTTTATCGCGTCATGGTTTCAGTGGTTTGAAAAAGCTCAATCTGTAGCGGTGTGAAGTACAACGCCACAGGAAGCTCGAATTCATAGATCGGAGAAGAATAGTATGGGCGGTGTACATCATGAAACGGAGAACCAAATTCGATATCGTTATTGCGATTCTTGATGTGGTGTCAGGTGACGCAACCAAAACAAAGATCGTGTACAAAGCAAATCTGAATTTCAACCTTGCGACGAAATATCTCGATTTTCTGCTGGAAAAGGGACTTGTTAGAACAAACAGCAACCGCTATGAGATAACTAAAGAGGGAAAGATATTTATAGAGAAGGCTAAGGAATTGCAGATTTAGATCTCAGGCAATTCGAGAAACCTCTCTCCGAGATCGGTGATTCTGATCCGCGTGTTGTCAGGATCGAACTCTATAAACCCGAATTCGGAGAGGAAATCAAGAAGTTCCATCGACTTCTCAGGGGCAATGCCAACCTGCCCGCTAGTCTCTTCGATCGTGATCCACCCGCCCGTTTTTATGTATTCCAATATCTCCCCAGATATCCGAAATGCTGTTGTCATCGATAACCTATTGGTCGTTCTACTATCTAATAGTTTCGGAATATATGTTTCTGAACAATGTTTCTGAACAATGTTTCTTGCTTTCTTATAAGCTTTCGTGATACTGGTGATATAACCCATACGAAAGTGTGAGGTGAGTTATCTGCACACTATTTCGACCGTGTTAAAGCGAGATGTCGAGGGGTGTGATGATAAAATATGGGCATAACAAGGAGGGAAAGTAAAATGGCAAAGAAAACTGAAATGCGGGAATCGGTTATTGACAAAGAGCTTCCGGATGAGCTTGAATTTGGTGCTTATGAATCGTCATCGCCAACCAGACAACCCCCATCCATTGCGATCTAACCAAGATACCTGAAGTCAAACTGAAACTGTCAGCAGATCCAGCCGAGATCGTAGCAGACGGCAAATTGGAATCAACGATAGGTATAGAGATAATGACAAAAGACAAAGAGATACCAATCCCGATTCTAGAGGATACAATTGTCGTTCTGGAGACTGACATCGGAACGATAGATAGTCCGGTCAGGATACCTCGTTGGCACGCCTCCGCGACATCAACTCTGAGATCATCCGGATCAAGCGGAACTGCAACTGTAAAGGCAGAGGTAGAG
>JAUWGA010000100.1 GCA_030606635.1 Methanosarcinales archaeon | reverse complement strand
CTTCTCTTGTCAGATACAGGTCCTGATACCCGCGTATTGTGCAAGCGGTGTCGTCAACGAGATCGATTCCGAGATAGATCAGCACAGCGAGGTTCTCTGGCGTTGCAAGCGCGGGTGCGTACACAGCGGTGTCTGGCAACGCGATATTCTTCAGTCGCAGCACGGCATCGACAAGCGCTCTTGCCTGGTTCTCAAAGAGTGCCGCTGCACCGAGCACATAGAGGTCGCGACCGCCCGGGATATCTGCCTGCGCCGGGTGGATCACCTCGCCGACCGCGCCATCGTGACCGGATAGTTGTGATGATAGTGGCTGCGCGGGGCGGTTAATGATCTCTGGTGGTGCATGGGGTGGAAGCGACCTGTGCGGCAGTATCAGCAGTTTACCGGGATCAGCCGATCTTTCCGGGCTTTCGTCCCGGTCCCACACGCACCCGCAATCGATGATGCTGCCATGATGCTTCACGAGCAATCCTGAGTTCAGGATCGCTGGCGTCCGGATTCGCTGATCCAGCATCAGTCTGCCGATCCTTGCGGCGCAGTCCCGGTCTGTTACCTCGAAATATCTGGTCATCTGAACACACCTACTGGTTCATATTGGAATTCCATCTCTTTTTCTGCAATCTTACCCATGTTCTTACGCCTCTATTGAGTGGGCCATCCACCATGTTCATCTATTGCCTTATCGATTTCTTGCATTGTTCGGATAGTCTCTTTAATACTGCTTGAATCTTGCGAATCAAGTTCTGCCCCACCCCCTCCCAACCTCACACCTGCCCCCTATGTCTATGGGGTTTTCCGAACATAATTCCAGAAAATAATAAAAAGTCTCAATAAAATATACGAAACGTTTATGTACCACAGCGGCAGTCTATACATCGATAATAACTTGGCAGGTGGCGGGAATATACCCATTGCAATGCTTCGCATTGTGCCACCTGGCATAATATCTATTTCTTAACAATCTCGGAAATATCATCGATAAATACGGAATCGTCTGCAATCTGCCGTATTTCAGCACTGAATGAACTTTTAAAGCATGCCAGAACAATTCTTTTGCCTTCTCTTTTCACCTCTTCCAGTGCTTTGATGTAATCCTGATCTCCACCTATGATCACAGCAACATCAAAATTATCCTTGAAAGCATGGGTCAGGAGATCGGTTGCGAGCATCACATCCACGCCTTTCTCCATAAACTTCCCATCCCTCATCACCAGAGGACGCGTCTCAACATGAAATCCGGACTCTCTCAATGCTTTATGAAACCCGATCTGGGATTCATTCGTGGGATCGATTCCGCTGTAAAAATAAACTCTTATCAGGTCATAATCTTTAGTTAATTCGTCTCGGAGTTTCACGTAATCAATTTTATAGTCTTTCTGAAAGTTCTTGCATCCGAAGAGCACGTTTTGACCATCGATAAATATCATTGCCCGCTTGGCTATTTTTATGGTATCCATTGCAATCAAACCTCTTCTCTATTTGAGGTCGATCTTTAAAATGCCTCTCCTGTTTGCCTGCACCATTCTACCACGCTTAGCGCATCACGACCCATCCACCCCCTACAACCTCCTCGATTCGCAACATTTATGCACATCGCAACCAAGAGCAGCATGTATGATCATCGGAACACGCGGGAGTGCGCTTGCGCTTGCGCAGGCAGATATCGTTGCCAGAGCGTTGCAGGAGATCGGCACCGAGACCGAGGTTCGCACCATCAAGACACACGGCGATGTGGTCACAGACCGCCCGCTGCACGAACTCTCCAATGTCGGGGGCGTCGGAGCATTCGTGCGTGAGATCGATGAACACTCGCTCGCTGGCGATATCGATATCGCAGTCCACTCGATGAAGGACATTCCCACAATCCGCCCGGAGCAACTGACGACCGCAGCGATCCTCAAGCGGGATCCTCCGTATGACGTGCTGATCACGGGGGCTGGTGACGGGGGTGGCGACGGCAACGGCATGAGCATCGATGACCTGCCCGCAGGCGCTGTCATCGGCACATCGTCGCTCCGCCGAGCCGCCCAACTGCACCGGTTCCGTAGCGACTTCGATATCATCGATCTGCGTGGCAACATCAACACCCGCATGAGAAAGCTACGCGAGGGGGTCTATGACGGGATCATTCTGGCGGAGGCAGGGCTTGTACGTCTGGGCTGGGATATCGGGTTCGAGCGGCTCAAGATCGATCATTTCACCCCGTCAGCCAATCAGGGCACGATAGCGGTCGTGACGCTCAAAAACTCCGGCGCCGGGGATGTGGTGCGTGCGCTTGATCACAGCCAGACGAGAATCGAGACCGAGATCGAACGGATCGTGATCAGCGTTCTCGGCGGAGGGTGCGACGTCCCGATCGGCGCGTTTGCTGAGATTGTGGGCGGCGATCGTGTCCGGGTGCGTGCCGAGGTACTGTCGCTCGATGGCAGCCGGTATGAACGGGTGGATGAGACGATTCCGGTGGAAGGGTACGCGGAACACGCTGAAAGGGTTGGCGTTGAATTGCAAGCGAAAGGTGGGGGCGCGTTGGTGAAAGAGGCGTGTCGATACTGATCGTCTGTGGTTTCAGGCTCTACTGGGCGAAAAGTTCGTAAGATGCAGTTCGATAACAAATATATACCAAAACGATCCATTCAAAAGAGATGACCAGCACCCCGAATCTCGATTATGAAACACTCGGGCTGAAAGCCGGGCTGGAGATACACCAGCAACTAAACACCAAACACAAGCTCTTCTGCAGATGTCCGACATTGCTCCGGGACACAGATGAATCGACTTACGAGTTTTACAGGTACCTGCGACCGACGCAGAGCGAGATGGGTGAGACTGACCGGGCAGCGCTCGAAGAGGCGAAAGTCATCCGCAAATTCAGGTACAAGGCATATCCAAGCACCTGTCTCGTCGAGAACGATGAAGAGCCGCCGCGGGAATTAAATGAGGAAGCTATCGATACCACACTCATGATCACCCGCCTCTTAAACATGCAGCCGGTCGACGAGCTCCACACTATGCGAAAGATCGTGATCGACGGCTCGAACACTGCCGGATTCCAGCGCACATCGCTTGCCGCAACCGATGGATACATCGAGACGTCCGAAGGCAGGGTCGGCATGGATGTGCTCTGCCTTGAAGAGGACGCTGCCCAGCGGGTAGGGGAAGAAGGGGATACGGTCGTCTTCTCGTTAGACCGGCTCGGGATACCCTTAGTCGAGATCGGCACCGCGCCTGACATCGTCTCGCCTGCTCACGCAAGAGAGACTGCCGAGCAGATCGGGATGATTCTTCGGTCAACCGGTGCGGTCAAGCGAGGGATCGGCACGATCAGGCAGGATGTGAATATCTCAATAGCAGGGGGGGCAAGGGTTGAGATCAAGGGAGTCCAGGAACTCGACCTGATCGAGACCATCGTTATGTACGAAGCACTCCGTCAGGTAAGACTGCTTGAGATCCGGGAGGAACTTAAGAAGAGGGGCGCAACCGTCGGCGAGACTATGGACGTGACGCACATCTTTGAGAACACTGAGTCCGCGGTCATCAAGCGTGCAATTAAGAAGGGGTGCGTGCTTGCACTACGCCTACGTGGATTTGGGGGCATGGTCGGAGCAGAGATCCAGCCGGACCGCCGTCTCGGATCCGAGTTTTCGGATCGGGCAAAGAAAGCAGGTGTCGGCGGGGTATTCCACACCGATGAACTGCCTGCTTACGGGATCACCGATGCCGAGGTCGATGCGTTCCGGGATTTCGTGGGCGCAGAGACTGATGATTGCGTGGTAATCGTTGCCGATCTTTGTGATCGGGCAGCGGATGCGCTTAATGAAGTTTCCGCAAGGGCAGAACAGGCGCTTGTAGGGATTCCCGAGGAGACCCGAAAGATGCTTCCCGATGGCAGCAGCGCGTATCTACGACCGCTTCCGGGCGCTGCACGGATGTATCCCGAGACCGATGTTCCGCCGGTTCCGATATCCGGCAGGATCGAGGGGATTGCGATCCCGGAGTTGCTTTCTGACAAAAAAGATCGCTATGTCAGGGAATATGATCTTTCAGAGGACCTGGCACGGAAGATGGTATATTCCAGATATCTGGATGTCTTTGATACGGTCATGGGCTCGGTGAGCGTGGATGCTGCTCTTGTGGTGCGGACACTGACCGCAACCCTGACAGAACTCCGAAAAGATGGTGTCCGGATCGGGGAATTTTCGGATAGACACTTTTTAGAACTGTTCAGTTTAGTAGCGGATAATACGATTGCGAAAGAGGGAATTATCGAGATATTACGCGTGCTTGCAGATCAGCCAGACCGCATGGTTGCAGACGTGGCAGAGAGCATCGGCATCGTCAGCATGGATGAGAAGGAGATTGCGGATACTATCGCAAGGATTGTTGTGGAGCGAAGTGATTTTGTCCGCGAACGCGGGATGGGTGCGGTTGGTCCGCTGATGGGTGTTGCGATGCAGAACCTGCGTGGCAAGGCGGACGGTAAATTAATCAGCAGAATACTTACGGAAAAGATCAGGGAGGAGTTAGCATGATCAGCGTTAATCGGTACAAATGTGGATACTGCGGCGCATGTGTCTCGGTCTGCCCGGTCGGGGCGATCGAACTCATAGAGACGTGGATCGAGATTGCAGATACTTGTAATGAATGCGGTGCCTGCGCTCGAATATGCCCGATCGGGGCTATTGAGGTGCTTGCATGAGGGATAAATACGACATCATCGTTGTCGGCGCAGGACCTGCCGGCTCGATCACTGCAAAGACCGCTGCTATGCGCGGATGCAATGTTCTGATGATCGAGAAGCGGCAGGAGATCGGGGATCCGGTCAGGTGCGCAGAGGGTGTTGCGAAACTCCGAATCAAAAAGTATATAGAACCGGATGAGCGGTGGATTGCGGCTGAAGTCATGGGTTCTCGGATATTTGCGCCGGACGGCACCGGTGTCGAGCTATCAGAGGACGTTTCAGGAAGCGAGGTCGGATACGTGCTCGAACGCAAACTCTTCGACCGTGCGCTTGCCGATGCAGCGGCGCTTGCCGGAGCAGAGGTGCAGGTCAAGACGCGGGCAACAGGTCTGATCATGGAAGACGGGTATGTGAAAGGCATCACCGCGATGCACTTAGGCTGTGAAGAAGTGGAGATCCGTTCCGATATCGTGATCGGTGCTGACGGCATCGAATCCAAGATCGGGCGGTGGGCCGGCATCGATACCACACTCAAGCCTTCCTGCGTTAATACCTGCGCACAGTTCCTTGTGGCAGATATCGATATCGCTCAGGATCGCTGCGAATTCCATCTTGGCAGTGCGGTAGCGCCGTCAGGATACTTATGGGTCTTCCCAAAGGGCAACCGGTGCGCAAATGTCGGGATCGGGGTCGGCGGCAATACCTGCAACCCGGGTAAACGTCCGATCGATCTGCTGCAGGACTTTGTCAGGACTCGCTACCCTGATGGCAAGATCATCGAACTCGTGGTCGGCGGCGAGCCAGCATCCGGACCGATCGAACGGACGGTCGCAAACGGTCTGATGCTGGTAGGTGATGCGGCACGGCAGGTCGATCCGCTCACAGGCGGCGGTATCGCCAATGCGATGGATGCAGGGAGCATCGCAGGGGACGTTGCTGCCGATGCGATTTCTGAAGGGGATGTCTCCGAGGCGAGATTGCAGGAATACGATGCCGGCTGGAGGGATGAGTTTGGGAAGAGATTGGACAGGTCGCTTGCCGTTAAGGATCGTTTCGTAACGCTTACGGATGATGATCTGAACAAGCTTGCGCATTCTGTCGAAGGTCTTGATTTTGCCACGATGGATCTCTTCGGACTGCTGGTCACACTGATCAAGAAGAACCCAAAGTCGCTCTGGAGTCTCAGGAAGATGTTTGTGTGACCGGGGTCGTGCGGCGTCTTGCTGCCGGTCCGTGTAATGGCAGCCGCGCCACCAACATCTTCAAACATTCGGAAATAAAAGATAATCTTTGTGATGCGGTTTATTGGCAGAGAAGGTGCTGGAGTATGTGGAAGAGAATGGCGTTTTGCTTTAATGCCATGCCATGCTGGCGGTGGCATCGACGGATCGCTCCTGGCGATCCATTACACGCTTGAGGCGGTGTTGCGATGAACAAATCCGAACCATCAAATGAAACCGCGTGGTATAGACTGACAGCGGAACAGGTCTTTGAAGCTCTCGGATCGGGGGAGTCCGGACTCACATCAGAGGAGTCAAAAGCAAGAGTTGATCGCTACGGATACAACGAACTGACATTCAAGAAACAAAGTGCACTTGTCCGGTTTTTGATGCAGTTCAAGAGCCC
>JAUWGA010000068.1 GCA_030606635.1 Methanosarcinales archaeon | reverse complement strand
CCGCATCACAGCGCAACTACAGGGATGGAGATCATCAAACCCGGATCTTTTGATGCATTTCGAATCAGGAGATTTTCTGGATGACAGGATCCAGGATTATGTGATCGCAAGCATCTCCGGTATCGTGGACAGCATCGGCATGAACGAACAAGAGTTTCTCGGGGACGATGCCGACGTTTCAGGCAAGGACATCATCGAAAAATCGGTAGAGACGATCGATGAACTCGGGATGTCGAGATTATGCATCCACTCCCGGGATTTTATCGTGAGCACCTTTAATCCTGCCTATATTGATCCGGCATCCGAGATCGATGCGCTTACCGCTGGCGCAGCCGCGTCTGCCGTACGTGCAGAGAGAGGGTATGTGGACAAGGACATACTCCCTGATGCGGTTTTAGGAATGGTGCCGAACGATGCCGGGGTTCGTGAATGTTCGATGGTTCGGGAGTATTTCGATGGAAAGAAGATCGGAAATGGTGTGTATTTAACATTGGGTGGCTACTCGGTATGCATCGTGCCGTCACTCTGGTGCGAGCATCCGGTAACCACGGTCGGTCTGGGTGATACCATGACCGCGGCTGTCTTCCTGCGGGAACTTGAACTTACGCACCGCAACCGGGGTTGATGGATCTTCGAATTCGGAATATGGCTTTCAGAATCCATCGGTTCCACTGAACGTTCCCTGCATTCAGCCCATCCCTTCCAGCTTCTCCATAATCCTCGAATACGTCTGACACCACTCGTTAAACCCGCAGCCCGAGTTCCAGGGCATGCCCGCTCTTAATTCCAGCACCAAGTCATAGAGTTCCTGGGGCATCCACGGCGCCTTGAAATCGAACTGGTCGAAGTCGCCCCATTCCTCGAGGGTCGTGAGGCGGACGAGACCGTGCTCGATTGCGGTGTCGTAGAGCCGTGTACGAGGATACGGAGTGAAAAACGACAGCAGTATATCGATGTGCTCGAGCCTGTCCTGCTCGCCATATATCGAGATCATGCTGTGGATCGCCTTAAAAGTGAGCTTGACCTCCTCCATCGTGTCTATACCCGGGATTCCCACCATAAAGGAGGAGCGGACATCGATGTCGTGCTTAACACACTGTCTGGTACAGATCTCGATCTGCTCCACCTTCGCGCCCTTGTTTATGGCGTCCAGTGCCGCCTGGTACCCACTCTCGGTGCCGATGAAGACCTCCACGACGCCAGCCTGCCGTGCCAGTGACCAGAGATCATCACTCATTTTGGATAACTGCTCCATCCTTCCGTTGACGCTTGTGAGTCGCACCCCGAGGTCTCTTTCGATGAGTAGCCGGCTCAGTTCCTTTACGCGGCGGAGATTTAAGAAGAAATCGCTATCCCGTATCATGAACGTGTCGATGTTGTAGGTGGTTGTTAGATGCGCAAGCTCATTCACCACTCTCTCGGGATCCAGTGCAGTCCAGTGCCGTTTGCAGAAGATCGGCTCTGAGCAGAAATAGCAGGCTGATGCGCAGCCCTGACTGATGTAGTAGTCGATGCAGCGCTCACCGAACTTGTATCCTTTGATGTGGCGCTCCACATCGACTAACTCGTAGGGTATCCGCGGAAACTCGTTTAAGTCGGTAAACTCCCTATCCGGGTTGGTGATTATGCGCTCGCCCGCCTTGTAGGACACACCTCGCACCCCATCCAGGGTCTCACCGGAGTGTAGTCGCTCCACAACCTCCTTAAATGTGATCTCGCCCTGCCCCCTGACCACGATATCGATATTGGGGTTCGCAAGTGTCTGTTCTGGCTGGGTGGTGGGATGGTAGCCGCCCCAGATCACAGGCAGGTCCGGATATTGCTCTTTCACGGCGGCTGACACATTGAGCCCGTCCCTGATCTGGTAGCAGGTCATGCTGCTCACCCCAAAGCAGAGGGCATCGCGGCAGGCGTCCAGTATCAAATCCGTGTAGTTGGCATCCACTGGGGCATTGATGATCGCAACCGTGAAGTCATCCGTGACCATCCTGGCTAATGCCAGCAGGGACAAAGGGATATTGACGAGAGGCACCTGAAGCGACGTGGTCATCTTGTTGACGACGGCTACCGAGTGCTTCACAGGCATGGGGTTAAAGAGGACGATATCGGATGGCATAGTACTGACAGGAGGGGGGAGATAAATATAATTTGCGGCACAATCGAATTAGCCAGTGAAAACACTCTGATTTTGTGGCAGACAAATTCTTGTAATTCGTGGCATTCGCCATCATTCGTGAATGCGCAGCATCGGCGCAACGTGGATTATATCTCTCGGACTGACGCCCCGTCCCGCAGATCCTCCACAACCTTCCCGTCCACGAGCCGGATCACGCGATCGGTCTTCGCAGCCATCTGCTCATCATGCGTCACCAGGATAAACGTCTGCTCATGCTCCCGGTTGAGCTTTCGCAGCAGTTCATAGATACTGTCGCTCGACTTTGAGTCGAGGTTGCCTGTGGGTTCATCCCCGATAACGATACTGGGTTTATTTACCAGCGCCCGTGCAATCGCGACCCGCTGGTTCTGGCCCCCTGACAACTGGTTGGGTCTGTGTTTCATCCTGTCGCCTAAACCCACTTCATCAAGCACCTTGCGTGCGACCTTGCGTGCCTGTGACGATTTAACGCCGCTTATCAACAGCGGAATCATCACATTCTCAAGAGCATCGAAATCGGGCAGCAGGTGATGGTACTGGAAAATGAAGCCCAGTTCCTTGTTCCTTGTCCGGGAGCGCTCCTTATCAGACATTTTCGTGACATCGACCCCGTTTAGCAGGATGGTGCCGCTGGTGGGCGTATCAAGAATACCGATCTGGTTCAGCAGTGTACTTTTGCCAGAGCCGGAAGGGCCGATAATGGACATGAACTCACCCCGTTTGATATACAGGTCCACGCCATCCAGTGCCTTTATCTCCACTCCGTCGCCGAATATCTTGGTCAGGTTCTTTATCTGGATTATAGGTATATCAGACACTGTAAATCGCCTCCACTGGATCCATTTTTGACGCACGCCGGGCAGGGAATACACCAGCTAAAATATTAATGACCATTGCAAAGATACTGGCTGAGATGAAGTTCTTGAGCTCTATTTCTACGGGCAGGTGGTCCATCCCGAAATACATCTCTGGCGGTACGGGTATGGTAATGGATGCAATTGCCAGTGATGCTCCATATCCCAGTACACAACCGACTATAACTCCTGCCATCCCGAGTATCCCTGCCTCCAGCAGAAATATCAGCATTATGCTCCGCCGTGACATGCCCATCGCCATGAGCATTCCAATCTCACCAACCTTTTCCATGACTATCATGATCAGGATGTTAGCGATACCAAAACCCGATATGGAGAAGATGATAATATAAAAGAAATAAACCATGCCCTCCGAAGTCTCCAGCAGGTTAAGTATTTCTGCATTCTGCTCGATCCAGCTTACGGCATCATAGCCGGTCTCCCGGTCAATCTTGTTAGCCATTGTATCGGCAGCATAAGCATCTGACACCCTTATCCCCATTCCGGTCACCACATCCCCTGCCCCATAGAAATCCTGCAACCGCTCAAGGTTTGTAAATCCAAGTGTTCCATCAACAGGTGTTCCGGTCTGGAATATACCGGTAATAGTGAAATCGGCAGGTTCTGCCCCGGGAATCTGGGCTGTGACAGTATCGCCCATCTCCACATCAAGATTCTTTGCCAGTGTATAACCAAGGATTATGCGGCTGCCAGGATTTTCAAGGGATGTGAACTCCCCGGTCAGCATATCTTTTTCCCTGTTTACAACCCGGTTCTCATCGTTGGGATTTATGCCGTATAACAGCACCCCTTCAGCGTCGTGCTCGTGTTGCAGGGCAGCTTCACCCAGGAAATATGACGAGAGTGCCTCTACACCTTCTTGACCATAGATATGTTTCTCAAGCCCGTGGTACAGGTGTATGTAATCCTCGTCCTCCTTCGGCATGACAGTGATATGAGCCTGGTTCTCAATTGTCGAATCAATTAGTATACTCATGTAGCCGCTCATCATTGACATGAAGACTATGATTATCCCCACAGCTAGTGCTACTGCAATGATGGAAAATAAGGTCTGCCGCCGGCGTGACCTGATATGTCTTGTGGCAACATCGAGCTCAAACATGCAGGTCCCCCTCACTCACGACCTATCGCCTCCACCGGATTAAGCTTTGAAGCACGGCTGGCAGGGTATATCCCTGCGATGAGGTTTAACAGGAATGTGAACAGCACAATAATTACCGCATCCTGCAATCTGACAACAAACGGGATCGTGGTGATGCCAGCCATGACCTCCATCCCATAGTCGTATGACCCCATCTGTATGGCTAATCCCGCTCCCAAAGCTACACCTAAAACAGCACCTAATAGTCCCAGGATGCCGCTTTCCATTACAAATATCAGCATAATGCTTCTTCTGGGCACCCCCATTGCCATGAGCATGCCGATCTCTTTGGTCTTCTCCATGACTGCCATGAATAAGGTGCTGACTATCCCGAAAGATGCTATAATGATGATAAGACCCAGTATGACGGCGTTGCTCGTTCCCTCAAGTTTCAGTGTCTGTATTATCTCAGGATTTGTCTCCTTCCAGCCTGAGGCAGGATACCCCATTGCGTCTATCTCCTCTGAAATTGCCTGTGCCCGCTCCCGGTCATCCACACGAACTAAAATGCTGTTCACCACGTTTGACACGTCAAGAAACCCTTGGGCAGTGGACTGGGAAGTAATTGCCATTGTTTCATCAAGAGGTGTGCCGCTGTCATAGATGCCCACCACTTTCAGGGCTGCCGGGTTTGCTTCGGGAAAAGACGCATCAATGGTATCACCAATTTCCACATCCAGTTTCTCTGCCAGGGCGTCACCCACCACCACGCTGTTGGACGAAACCTCCAGGTCCCTGAAACTGCCCTCCACGATGTCGTCATTGATGTGCAGCACTGAATCATGGGCATCCACCTGGATTCCCTGTATGACTACATTCTTGTTCTTGTCTTTGTATTCGAAAGTAGCAGGCCCGGAAAGAACTGGCGATACACCCACCACACCATCGATGCCCCTGATATCTCCGGTGAGTTTATGATATAGGTGTATGTAATCTTCGTCTTCCTGTGGTTCAACTGTTACATGTGCCATCCGGTCCACGGTTTTTGAATACATCTCATCGGTAAACCCAACCATCATCGCCTGGGACCATACGAGCAGCATAACTGCCAGCCCGACCGCAAGTACGGAAAAGATGGTCTGCCTGCGCCTTGACGTGAGGTGCCGCAGGGCAATGAAGAGCTCATACATGGATATCACCTACCCTTGCGGAAGAGGTATATAGCCATGATCGCTAAAGCCGCCCCGTAGACGTTAAATCCAGGCGTCTCTCCCGGTGAAGTGGCAGAAGTGGCAGAAGCGTTGTATCCGCTATCTTCTGCTTCTATAACCGTCTCCAGCACGTCCACGACATCACCGTCGTTTCCAATCACCTCGACGGAAAGTTCATAAGTGCCTGCAGGGAGCCTGCTAGCCCATATAACCTCTGTCGTCTCGTCGTCATCTGACATCAGGATCGGGGATTTTTCCCTGATCTCCTCGATGGTCTCGCCATCCTTTGAGACTGTAAAGACGATCTCGCCAGCAAACGGCACCTGCGAAAGTCCCAGAACCGTCGCGCTTGCTCCTGTCTCGTCCCTGTAGAGTTCGGTGATTCTGGCATCGTCAATTGCGGTGAAATCCACGGACCTGGCGATCACAGCATCTCGCTGCCTCTGCGATGGGGTGTTGATCTTCACTCTGGCAGAATACTGATGATTGTTTTCGAGGCGCACAGTCCAGTCCTCGGATAGCGGTGTTGCCTGCACCAAATCGACTCTCTGATCGGTGGTCCTGTAGATGACGGTATCTCCGTCCACGAGCATGTACTCAACATCTGTTAGTACCGCCTGCGTGCCGTACACGGTCCTGTAAGGCGATAGGATGACGCTTACGCCACGGGAATCGGGGATGATATCCTTGATAAACACCCTTGGAAGCGCGGGGCTGCCATAAGAGAAGTTGTGATACCTTGTATCCAGCGCCGAGCCGCCCATTGCAAGAGTCATTCTGGTGATGTAGAAACCGTCTTCGGGACTTTTAAGGTCCCAGTGTACAACTTTTGTTATCTCGATATCAGGGAGTGCCTCATCGATTACGAATCGCTCTCTTCTCAGCACCTCTTCCTCCAATATCAGTTCCGCATCGATCGTTATGCCTGTGAGATGCGCTTCCGGGTGGAGCGTGACATCAGCCGAATCGATGTTCGAATAGAGGTCGACGATCTCGATATCCTCTATGCTTGCGGTCTGGGCTGTGGCGGATGAAAGAATCACCGAAAACATCAAAAATACCAGAAGAGACGTTGTTATGAAGCGTTTGTGCCTGTTCATGTGGATGCCTCCATCCTTGGATTTGAAGTAGTAGTAGTAGTAGTAGTAGAACATGCCCTGCGCCACGCCGATCTTCCTGACGATATCCGATACCGCGCGGTCTCTTCATAGCCGTTTGCAAGAAAGAGTTCCTCCGCGGCGTCGATGAGTTCACCACGCCTTGTTTCAGGGTCCTTTACTGTGCAGGTCATGTTGTTCACCTCACCTGTGCAGTGGTATTCTGTGCAGTGGTAGAGACTGGCTGTCAGTCAGTTATTTGATGGGGGTGGCATAAGAGGGTTTCCTCAGTTTCGCGGGACTGTTATTGTGGCTAACTCGATCCCACGCAGATGATGAGAATCCCCGGGCACCATCGGTTAACAGGTACGCGTAAGATATTTAGCCGAGATTAGAAAACCGGCAAAGCACATCACTGCTCCGACCACGAGCACCGCTACAAACCCGTGGTACTGCGAAACCGCGCCTCCGATAAGAGAACCTGCCACTGATGCGAGACTGATGACCGTTGTGATCAGACCCGCTGATGCTGCTTTATCCTCGTTTCGGCGCAGCAGGAGTTCGGTCGATCCCACATACAGAAACGACCATGAAAGAGCGATCAGCACCATCCCGGGCAGGACATAATAAAATATGGTCGGTGGGATAAAACTTAAGAAAGCGATCGAGGATACCAGATACCCGTACTTCACGATCGATACCATATCCTTACCATCGAGCCGCCGCATCATGAAAAACTGCATCAGCGGGTTTATTGCGTAGATGGCTGCGATCCAGAACTTGTCCGATCCGAGACTTGCCATATACAGCGGGAAGATCGTCCATACGGCGGTGGCTCCGGCGTGTCTCAGCAGGAACGGCACGTATACCGCCCAGTTCGCTCTCACCGTGTCGAGCGATAGGTAACTGACATTCAGCCGCTTGACCTTGACCTCCGGCAGAGTCAGCGCGATTACAAAGGAGAGTGCCACGAGAGCGGAACTGGCAGCGAATATCAGGTCGTAATCTCCGATGATTGCCGCTCCAAGGAATCCCGCAGCCCAGCCGAGAGCGCAGAACGAGATGAACTTACTGATGCTCCGTTTCATCCCGTAGACATGCATGATCAGAGCCGCAGGGTACATGCCGATAGCGATCCCGAGAAGCCCCCGAGCCAGTCCGAGCGTGAGTGGATCGTCTGCAAATGCCTGCAGGAGATATGCGGCTGCCGAACAGGCAAGACCAGCCAGCAACAGTCTTTTGATATTCCATGCATCAGCCGCCTTGCTGAACATATACGACGATACGCCGAGGCAGAGACCATATACACTCATGATGATGCCGATCTGCATGTAACTGGCTCCGAGGTCCTCTGCAAGAAGCGGGATGAAGACCATCGAGAGCATCATCGATGTGTTTGTGAAGAACTGGATTGCGTCAAGTTTCATGGTCGGGTCAATTACCCCTCCCTGTCGGAAGGGGGTTGAGACTCGTCTCGGAAGAGATGGTCTCGTCTGGGCTATCGACAACAAGCCCCTGAACCTCCAGGTCATGCCTGAAAGCTCGTGTTCGCGCTTCTATGTTCATTGCGCCAACAAGATCAGAGTTTAGCGCATAACCACACGCTTCACATCGAAACGACCTGCCGTTTCGGTTGTTTCTGCTTATGTGTGAGCACGTTGGACATGTTTGTGATGTATACTTCGGATCAACATACACCGCTATGATACCCGACGCTTGCGCTTTATATTCTATAAACGTCTGCAATTCTCTAAACGCCCAACTATTGTGCTTATACCGTTGTTTTTTTCGCACTTTGGTTCTTTTCCTGATTCCGGTCAGGTCTTCCAGACCTATCACAGACACGTTATCCTCAATTGCGGACTCTATTACCTGTCTCGAAATAACATGATTCACGTCTCGCATAAACCGTTTTTCTCGCCCTGATTGGTGCTTTAACACCCTTGTTGCAGACCGAGTGCCTTTTTCCTGGAGTCGCTTTCGTTGTTTCGAGTATATGTTTCGGATATTCTTTATTTCGCCTCCTGTAAAGAATTTACGCCGACCGTTGGTTGTGAACGTGACTGCTAAATGGTTTATACCAACATCGATGCCCATAAAATTTGATGCTTGGGTTATATCTGGCTCTTCTATCTCCTTTTCACAAACCAGATGGAAATAGTAACTACCGTCTCCATGTTTAACCAGTTCGGACGCCTGATACTTCCAAGATCCATCGAAAAATTGTTCTGCATACCGATAATTCATGATCCCGTATTTTTGCCGACCGTCTAAAGTAGTGATACTTATTTCATCATGGTTTATCGAAAAATCCCGCCCGTAAGAAAACTTGATGTTGGTCGGTGCAAACTCCAGAAGTTGCCAATATGCCTCGCCTTTTCTTATCTGTGCTTGCAGCGTTTTGTACGCTCCGGCGGTCTGCCTTGCCACATTACAACTCATCTGTGATTTTAGCCCAATCTCGGCTCGGAGGTGTGCATACGTTAATTTCTGAAGTTTCATCGCACCCATTGGTTTGTTGTTTGCATGTACAACAGTAGATGCGTAATCCATCCCTTCAGCAAACTTGCAGAGGGTTTTCTCTATCATGTTGTCTTCATCTGTGGTGAGCTTCAAGATGGTGGTTTTCGAGATCTTCACAATAATGTTTTTCACACAATACCTTATGAACTTTTCTGTGTGAATACGTACAATTCC
>JAUWGA010000084.1 GCA_030606635.1 Methanosarcinales archaeon | reverse complement strand
GAACAAACTGCTCGGTTCCGGAATGATCACGAATAAGAAAAAGGTCTACCGGGTATCGGGGCAGTTTAGCAAGGATCTTGTTGATATGGCGAGATGGTGGTGGGTTGCTGTGTTGAATCGGGATCTGGGCGGTATGTGAGGATTGTCATAGTAATTGGTTCAATCCATCCGATACACCTCAAATCCTGCCTTCGCAAGGAATTCGGGAATTCCGCGCACGGCTTCTCGGTCGTATTCTTTCACCTCTTCGGTTAACTCAGCCCATGTAAGAAGATGCGGACTTGTCTTCGCATCAAGATCTCTTGTCTCATCGCCTAACCACCCATCCGCTCCTCGTTCCGATACCCATCGTTCGTGCTCCATCTCTGCAAGGATTTCCACTTCTTCCGGCGTAAACTCATACGATTGAGCTTCCTTCTCCACCACCGGCTGGAGTCCGCAGCGCACCCTCCGAAGCTTCTCCTGAATTTGGTCTGCCTGCTTGCGGTTTGATTCTTTGAGACCAAAATCCAGTTCATCCCATGGCTGCATGGAATGGTCATCAGCAGCTTTTCTGCCCCTCTGCTCCGTAAGATACCGTTCGTGGATAGCCTCTGCCAACCGTTCCCGCGACGCACCAAGTATCACGTCACTCACCAGAAGACGCGAGAACGACTCTTCGTCAAGATGCAGCTTGAGCTGCTCCTTTGCAGGAAGATACGCCTGTTCCCATGACCTGCGCCCGTTTAACATGCTCATCTCGATGATGGCTTCGATCGAACGTGTGCCGTGCTTATAACGTTTGACGTTGATCAGTGATCGCAGCACGCCGTCATCGATTCTGAGATGTTTTCTGCTGTCAAAGAGGTTATCTACCTTCTGTTCGAGTAGTGAACGAAGTAACATCGCCCGCCTGATTACAAACACCGTATCGTCTGACCCTCTCTGATTAGGTCCCCTTATATTTACGTAACCGCGCAGACGGCTTGTGAAATCGGGTCCTTTTGCATCTTTATACGCCCTCTCTTCTTCAGGGTCCATGGTAGTGGCATCATCGGCACCGTCTCCCGAGAATCTTTCAAATGTATTGTTTATTCCGCCTGCAAAGACAAAGATCGATCTGCCGATGGGATGCATAGTCTCCCGTTCCATGAATTTTCCGTCCTGCATCGGTTCTAAAAAGTATTTCAGCCAGCCGAGTTTCCCATTAAAATCCGAATCGAACTCATCAAAAAAGACGAGCGGAATCTTCCCTTCCAGCGCAAGGTCGCGGACTTTATGAAACGCGCTGATCAGATCGGACTTTGAATCGAACTGGGAAAGATTGAACTTCAATATCTCAATCCTACCCGAAGCGATACTCTTTGCGATCTCGGTTATGCCAAAGGATTTGCCAGAACCGGGCGAACCAAAGACCGCTATTGAAAGCGGGCGTGTGCAGCTCTTTGATTCGATATACTCCCGCATCAGGTTCTTTATACTGTGAAAGCTCTCGATCTCATTCCTGTCAACGCTCTTCAACCTCCCAAAGTTGCCTATCGGGACGTTTTTAAGTGCAGCAGTCTCCCCTTCCTTTACAATTCCATAAGCGATGTGCTCCAGCACGGGATCGTTTATCTCTTTAAGGATGCACCACGAGTGCGGGTCCGCATCCTCTGCCGTGTTCTGACCGGATATTGCCACATCGGCTATGTGATCGCCCCCCTGTTCGCTGGCTAAAAAGATACCAGCCACGGGGTATGGGTATTTAGGTTCACGTTCAGCATCCTTTCCAAAACCGCGTCTGACAAGTTCCCGGGATGCATTCAGCCCATCACGCACCGCCCTTCCCACTGCATCGACGAGTAAGTCCCCCTGATCGCACTGGACCGCGATCCTTGCTGCGAGTGCGGCAACGAATACGGAAGAGATTCCTTGCATCTTTCCTGGGTAGTTATGCGTAAAGTCGCCCTCGCTCATGGTCGGATCGAAGTACAGCCGAGCTGTTGCGTGGTCGCCCGCCAACGTGTAATGGATCGCGCCTTCGAGACCGAAGCGAACCACAAGATTTGTACAGTCGGCAAGCCCCAGTCCTGCGTTGTATGCCATCTGCCAGACGAATTCCTTGGTGGTCCGCTCCCATGAAAGAGAGCGGCTGATGTTCATGCCGCTTGCACGCAGATCATCCGCGGTCACGACCACAACCAGCCTTTCGGAATGATTCTTTGAGACGTGCTCCCACAGATCACCGGAAGCAAGAGGGCGATGCATCTTACATACCACGATGGGGTTTTCCCCTTCATCCTGTATCGCCAAAGGCCATCTCGTTTCATCATCGCGAAATCCGTTCCCCGCATCATCGAGAACCACCATATCCGCACGAGGATCGTCATCTTCGAAGGAAAGCGGCACAGGAGCGTCTGCGGTTGGTCCTGTAAACCCTCTGCAACGCCTTATTCGGTAAACCATCCGGTCTTTATCCGGATCCCTGCGGTCCGATGAATATGGGAAAAGCTCCAATTCGGCGTTTGAGTGGAGGAGGACCCTCGGGGAAATTTTATCTATATCTTTCAACTGCGGCGAAACCACGGTGATGCCGGTTGCAGTGCGCATAAAATCTGCTAAAAGAAGCGCACCTCCGGGTTTTGCGGTCATGCGCGTTCCTGCGTAAAGTTTCCAGTTTAGCCCCGCATCTTCCGGTTTTGTGGGCCATTGCAGCCAGTCAATGCAGACATCTCCAGTAACAACGATTGTGGGGCTATTCCTCTCCATACTTTCTCCTCCTTTCACTATGATTCATACCTATAGTTTGTAACCAGATAAATTCATCCGCGCTTCTACTGCTCATGCGACCATCAGCCGCAGGAACTGCGTCCTGCCAGGAATTTCACGGAATTTAACGATCCTCAAACTCCCCAAACCCGCTCGACCGCAGAATACGTCGGTCCCCGGTGATGATAAGCCCCTCTACCTGGTCCAGGCGCTCGATCAGTTCCATGCCATCCGCTTCACCGAGCACGAATACCGCGGTTGCCAGTGCATCAGCATCGGTTGCGCTCTCTGCAATGATCGTAGCGCTTAACAGTTCATCGGTTGCATATCCTGTCTTCGGGTCGATGATGTGCGATGCCCGCGCCTCCTCGCTGAAATACCGCTCATAATTCCCACTCGTTGCAACAGACATGTTACGCAGGTTTAAGACGGTTATATGCTCGGTTCTGTTCTTCGGATTACGGAGCGCGATGTTCCAGGGCTCATCTTCCGTCCTGAAACCCATCGCCCGGATATCGCCGCCGGCATTCACGAGCGCGTGCTCTATATGATGCTCCTTTAACACCTCGATCGCCCGGTCGATCGCGTACCCTTTTGCAATGCCGCCGAGAGTGATCCCCATCGATCCCTGACTAAATGAGATGCTGCCGTTTCTAATCGTTATATTTTTATAGTTCACCAGTTCCAGCGTCTCGTTTATCTCATCATCGGTCGGGGGCGATCCGGCACGCATTCTCTCTGTCCATAGATTTATAACCGGTAAAACAGTGATGTCGAACGATCCGCCTGTTAATTCCGAATATCCGACCGATTTAGTAACGACATGCTGCAAATCAGAAGATGCGTTCGGGAGGGATCCGTTCTTATTCAGTCTTGTAACCTCGCTTCCTTCTTCGGTACAACTCATCAGATGCTCGATTTTGTAGACCTCCGCAAACGCGCAACTGATGGCACGGTCCGCTTCGGATACGTTAGGGTGCATCACCGTGATGGTCACATCGGTGTTCATCGAAACCCTTGTATCCTCGATGCGGTGGGTGGCGTTTATGCACCCGGATGCCGCGACTACAAGAACCAGCAGAAAGGCAAGGATTCTTTTATTCATTCTAGTGGACTGGAGTCAAGAGCAATGTCCACGATACGAACCAGAGGATCATGGTCATGAACGCGATATAGAACCAATCCTTCCATGTAAACTGGTTTGCATCCATTCCCATATATATATAAATGGGCTTCTGGATGTAAAATGCCAGCAGCAGTATCAGATATGAGAAATTACTCGATTGTGGCGTCAGGAACTGATAGCATATTACGCCGGATGCTATGCCGAGAATGGATGATACAACGGTCTTCTTGATGCCATCGACGTGCCGCTTGCGCCGGTCGATTGGCGGTGTGACAGCTTCAGCGGATTCTTCCTCTTCCGCAGTTTGTCTTGCAATCTTTTTTTTGCTCATCAAACCAGTGATGGCGTGATCTGCTATCAATGTTGTGGTTTCGAGATTCGTGTAATTTGCGACATTCGTCTAAATTCGTGATTTTATCGCGAAATGCCACGTTTGGACGAATGGCACGAATTGAGTAAATCGGCGGAAAACACCCGGATTTTTAGACAGTGCCGGTATACGGATGTGCGGCTCCAACACAAAGATTTATTGACCAGAGCGTCCGTTATCTGTTCATCTGACCGTTGAGAACCAGACAACAAGGATGGATTACGATATGATCTTCCCAGCCGAATACAAATGCGTGGGCGCGATCCGCACCGACGAGACACTCTCTGACGCGCACGATGAACTCCTGCGCCGCAAGACCAGTCGGGCCGCGGAGTCTGAGATATACTTCCTCTCAGAGTACCTGCTAATCTTTGCATCCGACGGCTGCGCGGTATATGGTGTGGCAAGCGAAGGAGAGGGGTTATTCAGGACCGTAACAACGCTTACCCGGATCGCATCCGGAGAAGAGGTAGTACAATACGGTAAACTGGTAAATATGCACAACCGCACCGAACTTGTGAAAACAGCGCACGGATTCTGCAATGATGTGGTAAACACAGTCATCTTCAAAAGCGTGGACCAGCACCTCACATTCGTGCACATGCCCGATCCGGGCAACCTCCTCGAGATCGATGTGATCGATGTGATCCCACCTGTTCCGGGCTGGCTCACATACATGGTCGGGCAATTAAGCGACTGTCTGCTCGGCGAACTCGGCGTCGTATTCACAGAGAACATCCTGGACTTGCGGCAGTTCGAAAGCGAGGATGCGGTCTTCCCATGCTTCACGTCAGGTCTCTCCGGGCGATACCTGGATAGCGAAGAGATAACGGCGCCTGCCACCCTGATCGGGTGCGATATCTCAAAGATGATCCTTGAGGAGCGTTTTCCTGGCCTCGACTACAAATTCACTAACATCTGCTCGCGGACATCAGACCTGTACCAGATCACAAAGCCATTCATCGCACGGTGCTGCCAGTCCGAGCACTCCGGGCTCGTCGAGATAGGTGGCATCGATGGCGTGGTTGTGCACTGGGCAGCGTCCGGCTATGAGGTTGCGGATGCGCTCCGGGATCTGGTACGAAAGATTCGGTCACGACCATGATCATCGGGATTACAGGCACGCCCGGAACCGGGAAGACGTCTGCATCCGCGCTTATTGGGGGCGTGGTCGATCTGAATGAACTGATCAAGACCGAGGGGCTGTATCGCGGAATCGATGAAGCGCGGGACTCCCTGGTCGCTGATATGGATGCGGTGTACGATCGTGTCTGCGGGATCGCACGGGGCGGGAGTGGGAATCTTGTCGTCGAGGGGCATCTCTCACACCATGTCAGCGATTCCGCGATCGTGCTCCGTCTCGCGCCCGATGAACTCGAGAGGCGGCTTATGGCGCGGGGGTATTCCGGGGTAAAGATCTCCGAGAACGCGCTTGCCGAGGCGGTCGATGTGATCCTTGTCGAGGCAGTGGACTGGTGCGATATGGTGTATGAGATCGATACGACCGGCAAGACTGTGGAGGAGGTCGCTGATGCGATCCGGGGGATTCTTGATGCGATCGATCGCGGAATCGAGATCGATGGATACGGTCCCGGATCGGTCGACTGGCTGGAATCGGAAGCCTCGTGCCTGGTTAACTTTGATTATAGCAGGTGATTCAGCAGAACAAGTCGGCGGAACCGACTCTGGACGAATCACTCGTTTATCTGAGCGATCCGATCCGGGATGTGCTTGGTGCGGGCACAGGCAGGAGTATGGGGCGGACATCACAAGGCAGGACACTCACAATCACAAACGAAAGGTATTAATGTCCTCAGATCAACAATCCCATGAATATGGAATGAAAACGTCAATAAGTATTGTATCCGGACCCTCATCTCAAGTACTGGCAGGGAGAGTTGCGCGTACGCTGGGATGCCACCTTGCAGACACCGAATTTTCAACATTTCCTGATGGCGAGCGATACCTCCGTGTGCCTGACATCGATTCCTGCGATCATGTCGTGATCGTGCAGTCAACACCGACCGATTCCGATTACATCTCGCTTCTGCAACTTATCGATGCCTGCGACACGTCTGATCGGATCGACGTCGTCATCCCGTATTTCGGGTATGCCCGGCAGGACAAACGGTTTAAGGACGGGGAATCTGTGAGTGCACGGGCGCTTGCTCATGCAATCACGGCGGATCATGTATTCACAGTAAACATCCACAACTCCGATGTACTCTCATACTTTGATGCGCCTGCAACCGATCTCAATGCCGCGCCTTGTATCGGGGAGTACATCGCATCGATGAAACTTGCCGATCCGATGGTCATTGCGCCGGATGAGGGTGCGATCGATCTCGTACGGTCCACATCTGAGAATCTCGGCATCGGCTTCGATTACATGGAGAAGACGCGCATAAGTGGGGATGAGGTCTCGATAAAGACGAAGGCGACGGATGTTTCAGGGAGGGACGTTGTCATACTGGATGATATCATCTCAACCGGGGGCACGATCGTGGAGACAACTCTTCTGTTAAAGGAGAACGGCGCAAACAGGGTATTTGCGGCATGTATCCATCCGGTGCTTGTCCGTAATGCCGTGCTGCGTATATTTGCCGCGGGCGTGGAAGGGATCGTAGCAACCGATACGCTCGACCGAAGCGTAAGCGCAGTCACTGTGGCGCAACTGATCGCGAATATATTAAAGGAGAAACAATAAAACAATGAAACAGACAAAGCACTCAAGATCTGAAAAGAGAGGGGCGTCGACGCCGAAGGCGTTAACAGATCTCATATCACGGTTCGATTCATACATACGAACTCACAAACCGGTGCAACTGGTCATTCCACCGCTGATCGTGCTTGTACTCGCATTGATCATTCTTGGCGGGATGTATGTGACTACAGACTCACCAGTGCGTCTCGGATTTGAGTTCGAGGGTGGCACGATCATCACCCTTGCCACCGCAGATTCGCATGATCTGCTGCGGCAGACATTCGCAGATTATCCGGTGATCGATGTGCGGGATTCGGGCAGCCGCAGGATGATCAAGTTCGGTCCGATGAGCAAGGATAAACAGGATTCACTGACCGATATGGTCAACACCGATTATGAGTACGCAGCTCCGGAGATCAAGCAGGCAGGCGCACTATACGGGGAATCGCTACAGGCGCAGGCACTCAAGGCGATCGTGGTATCGTTCTGCTTGATGGCGGTGATCGTCTTTTTGATATTCCGGACATTCGTGCCTTCTGTTGCGGTTGTGCTCTCTGCATTCTCGGATATTGCGATCGCAGCTGCATTCATAGCTGTTGCAGGCATCGAACTCTCGCTCGGAACAGTCGCAGCCCTCCTGATGCTGATCGGATATTCTGTGGACAGCGACATCCTTCTGACGACACGGCTTCTCAAACGGCGTGGCAATCTCGATGACAAGGTTACGAATGCGATGACGACAGGACTTACGATGACGTTCACAACGCTTGCCGCACTCATAGTCATGTATCTCGTCGCCACGTACTCGTATCTCATCATACCATCGTTGCCACAGATCAGCATCATAAGCGACATCTCGATCGTGCTAATATTCGGTCTATTAGCCGATCTGATGAATACATGGATGCTTAATACCGGAATACTGAAATGGCATCTACAGAGACCGAGGAGGCGAAGAGCATGAATTTGCATAAAGACTTCAGGATAATCGTATTTGTTCT
>JAUWGA010000160.1 GCA_030606635.1 Methanosarcinales archaeon | reverse complement strand
GTTCTCTTTGAGCCGCGAGGATGCAAATATCCGCACATCAGTAATCCTGATCCCCGCATCACGGAGCGCAGACTCGATGGCAGCAGATACTTCCTCGCGGGTAACGCCGCGCCTTGATCCGATTCCGATGATCACATTCTTCATAAGACTCACTCATGCCGAAGCGCATCCACGGGATTCATCTGCGATGCGGACCGGGACGGCAGGAATCCGGCGAGAACCCCGATCGAGAATGAGAAGAGGAGCGCGAACGCGGTAAGCTCCCACGAGATCCACGCGTGCAAGAGACCAACCCCCATCTCCTTTCCGATAATCTCCACCATGAGCGCCATCCCGAAACCGAGCACGATCCCGATCAAACCTCCAATTAACCCAATCAGACCGGATTCAACCAGAAAAAGCATCAATATCGTATTGTTCTCAGCTCCTAGTGCTTTGTATATCCCGATCTCCCTCGTCCTCTCCACAACCGAAGTGTACATCGTATTCATTATCCCGACACCGCCAACGAGAAGCGAAATCGCACCGATCCCGATCAGGACTGCGGATACCGCTGAAAGTATTCCACCAACCGTCTCTGAGAGTTGTGCTGCGGTCATGACCGTGAAATCCTCCTCGCCCCGCAACTTATCAAGCCGGTCCCTGATACGCTCTGCAACATCTTCGGGGTCGGCTCCTTCCTTTACCTTCACGAAGAAGAAGTCGTATTCACCGCTCACGCCGAAAAGATCCTCCGCATCATCAAGACTCATGACAATGGTCATGTCATCGTCCCGGTTCCCGATCTCTTCCATGATCCCGATGACCTTGAAACCCTGCTCCTTGATCTCGATCTTATCGCCTATCTTGACCTCTTTGTAACTATCCCCAACTTTAAAAGTTTTATGCGCAATCCAGTACCCGATCGTTATCTTGTGAGAATCCTTGTCCTCCAGATCCCTCCCTGACTCGAGTTCATACCCCTGGACATCGAAATACGCTTCCTCTGCAATCGACGGCACCATGCCGACGACCGGTGCAGTGGCGTCAATACCTTTGTAGGTTATAAGCGAGGTTCGAAAGACCATGTAACTGTTCGCATCGACCCCCCGCACATTATCGACAGCTTTTGCGTCCCTGTCCGTGAAGTACGTCGATGCGGCAGCCGGACCAAAACCCCCGCCCGGTGGTATCGGCATTATTATGATCTTATTTACACCCATCTTCCCGATCTGCTCGTCCATATAGACCTGCATCCCGACTCCGATCGAGATCAAGCCAACGATCGCCATTATCCCGATCACTATGCCGATGATCGTTAGGTAACTCCGGGTTTTCCGCTGTACTAATCCTTTGTAGCAGAACCGGAAGTAATCCGAGAATTTCATTTGGATATAATCCTTTTAATGCGTTTTCTGAAGACGTATATGAGCAACAGAACGAGTGCTATGATGATTATCCCGGTGTATCCGCCGCCCGCCGGCGCAATCGCTTTCATCTCACCAGAGGTATAGACCTTGATCGGCAGTTCTGGCGTCATATTGTACGCATTACCGTAATCATCGGCGTAACTCAGATCTACAGTTATATTGGCGTAGTCCGACGACTCAGGCAATATCTTGAAATCGACGGTGTCATAATCATCGCTCTCGATGTCGCCGATATATCTCGTGTCGGTGTCGATCAGTTTGAACTGATCTCCATTCGCTATCGTCAGCACGACGTGCTTTGCCCGGGCAAGCCCGCGATTTGCGATGCCGATGGTAATCTCCCCGACCGTGCCTTCAGTCAGTTTGTCCTGTGAATCGAGGTAGACGAAGAGCGTGTTTCCGCTCGATACCGGAACCAGCACCGAATATTCCTGCGCTGGCTGTGTCCCGTGCGTCTCGTTCTCGTAATGGATCGCAATCGGCAGGGGGTGCTGGGATGGTGTGGTGGTATCGACGAAGAAACCGGACTCGATGAGCGCGGTCGCTCCGGGCGCTATCGTGTCGATGTAGTAGATGGACATCTTCGGAAGGATACTGGTTTGATTTTTGAAATAGACCTTCACATTCTTTGCAGGTCCGGTTCCCACATTTTTAATCGAGAAATTTGCAACAAACTCGGATTTGGGATCTACTCTTGGGATGTCGGCATCGAGGAGGACGAGGTCCGGATGCCCCATCACCCTGATCGTCAGTTCAACCTTGCTCTTCGTAGTGAGGACGCGGCGGTCAAATTCCCCGCTGTAGGTGATATTCAGATCGAGAGTGTACTCGCCAGACCGTGCGTCAGGATCCACGGTAAGATAATACTCGGTATTCGCAGTCTCACCACATCTGAGTTCAGGGAGCGTATAGGTCGCTTTTTCGGTCTCTTTCAGCTCAAATGGTTCCTGCACGTCCAGATACCAGATGATATTCTTAGCAGGTTCATCCCCGTGGTTCGTTGTCTTGATTAGCAGCGTAACCTCCTCACCGGGCTGCGCAGGATACGGGATCTGCTGGGATAGACTTGCAGAGAGTGCAGGAGAATCAATGGGGTATGGCGGTGCTGAGTCGTATATCATAACCCCTGTAGGAGTTGTTGTAGGGGTTGTTGCAGCATCTACTGCACCTGCATGAGATGCCACGAGTGTTAGGCTTATGATTATAAGTAGCGCAAACCGGTTCATAGGAGTTGGTCTGCATCTGCTGATATATATGCTGACCGATCAGACAATACTTATAATACCATCGGTTCTGTAATATCGCATTATATGAATGAAATGGTGAAACCATGCCAGAAATAGGAAAGAAGGTAAGGCTTGAACGGATCCTCGATAGGAAGAGTGGAAACATGCTGATTATTCCAATGGACCATGGAATATCAGAGGGTCCGATAAAAGGGCTCGTAAACATCGGGGAGACCATAAACAAGGTTGCAGAGGGCGGCGCGGATGCAGTCCTCATGCAGAAAGGGATGGTCAAGCACGGGCATCGCGGATACGGGCACGATATCGGACTTATCATCCATACGAGTGCATCCACCTCGCTTGGGCCCGATCCGAACAACAAGGTGGCGGTATGCACCGTCGAAGAGGCGATCAAACTCGGCGCGGATGCTGTGAGCGTGCATATCAATGTCGGCTCTGATACCGAATCGGATCAACTCCAATATCTTGGTGCGGTCTCGGATGACTGTGATTATTGGGGCATGCCGCTCGTTGCTATGATGTACCCGCGAGGTGCCGCAATCCCCAACCAGCATGACCCGGTCGCGGTCGCACATGCGGCTCGCGTCGGCGCTGAACTTGGTGCGGATATCATCAAGACCAACTATACTGGCGATCCGGACTCATTCAAGACCGTGGTTGCGGGCTGCCCTATTCCTGTGGTGATCGCAGGCGGACCAAAGACTAATACGGATAAGGAGTTCCTGCAGATGATCAAAGGCGCGATGGAAGCTGGTGCAAAAGGCGCTGCTGTCGGCAGAAATGCGTTTCAGGCGAACGATCCGACACTGATGACGCGGGCGGTAGCGGCGATCTTGCACGATGGCGTCGATGTCGATAAAGCGCTGGAAATACTTGTTTAGGCATGTACAGGCGTAGCAGTGCCTATACCTGCCACGCCGGCGTTTCCGGAGGCACTATAATGGTGCTGTCCACCCATTTGACATCGGGTACGTGATCGATGAATACCGTATCGACAGGCAATCGCCCGCATAGACGCTTCATCGCAGGAATTTCGGTTGCATAATGCGTGGCATCGATAAGTGCCAGATTAT
>JAUWGA010000142.1 GCA_030606635.1 Methanosarcinales archaeon | reverse complement strand
CCGCTTGCGAGCGCGGCAATGCTCTTTATGGGTTCGGTGTCGCCAGAGTACACGACCCGCACACGTCCGTCCTCGTCAGCGATGCCGTAGCCAAGCGAAGGCATCCCATGAGCGGTCTTCACGCAGATGATCTCGTATCTTCCGATCGGGACGCGATCCTGATCAGCCATCTCAAAGACCTCGATATTCATCCTTCCTAACATGTAAGGATACGCATCGAAAACTCGTGAAAGCCACTCTCTGGTGCCGGATGGCCCGTATATCCGGAGGTCATGGCTTTCGCAGAGCCATTTCGCCTTTATAAGACTCATGACATCTGCAACATGATCGAGATGCAGATGTGTGAGGAATACGTGCCCGATCGCTGCACAGTTTGAAAGGCGCGGAAGAACCCCGCTTCCGCAGTCGAACAATACCGGCGAATCAAGATTTACAAGAATACCCGACTGCACCCGGTGTGGCTGGGGCATGGCAACTCCGGTCCCGATCAAGGTTATCTCAATGGTCATGGTTTACCAGAGGGGTGCACGATTCAAAAGATTTCCGCAAGTTTGTGCGGTCTGTCCGGCTGCCCGGGTTGCCCGTGTTGCCCGGGCGTTTGGTGGTCACATGGGTTTATCCGGGGCAGAAAGCCCAATGCCGTTTATCAATCCATAAAAAACAAGAGCAACCGTTGCCGCAATCAGTGCCGTGTGGACGGGGGAAACGCCCATCAAACATCCTATCCCTGCCACCACGCCACCGCCAACTCCGCCTGCAATTCCGGCGATCACTTCTCTTCGTCCATCCAGTGGTTGCTGCCCCTGTCCTGACTGGTCGATTAATAGACACATCGGATGATATGTATGTACCTAACAGTACTTAAATATTTCGATTAATCGAAAGGTTTAATGATGGAATGCGAAACATCGGAATGCCGCAACCGCGGGGTAAAATTAAGTGGGATGTGGGGGTGGGGTGGATGGCGATCCATCTATAGCACGATCACAAACGTACTCCCGCGTCCAACCTCGCTCTCAGCCCTGATGCTGCCACCATGCCCCTTTATGATTCCTCTGCAGATCGCAAGCCCGAGCCCGCTTCCGCCAACCTCGCGCGTCAATCCGGAATCCACCTGATGGAATTTGTCAAAGATCCGGTCCAGTTCGTCCGACGGGATTCCGATTCCTGTATCGCTGATCCGGATCTCGGGATGCCCTGCCACCATCCGTACCTGAATACGAATCTCACCTTTCTCAGTAAATTTAAGCGCATTTCCGACGAGATTTACAAAAACCTGCACCAACCGGTCACGATCTCCCGTGATCTCAAGTGTTTCGCCTTCCAGATCGGCGTGAACGGAAATACCTTTCTCCTCTGCGATATCTCTCATGCTTCTGACCGATTCCCTGATAATATCGTACAGATCTACAGGTTCAAGATTGAGTTTCAGAGCCCCGGTCTCGATTCTTGATATATCGAGGAGATCGTTTACGAGCCTGCTCTGTCTCTCAATATTACGGTCAATGATCCCAAACAACTCGTCTTTCGTGCGGATGTCTTTTTCTGAGCCGGAAAGTGATCTCATGACGTCCATTGAAAGTTTTATCGATGTGAGCGGCGTCTTCAGTTCGTGCGATGCGATCGAGACGAACTCGGATTTTAGCCGGTCCAGTTCTTTTAATCTGATGTTTGCAGACTCAAGTTCCGTATTTGACTTTTTCAAGTCCTCTGTCGTTCTTTCGACCTCGTTCTCCAGCTCTCTGTTCCATCTCGAAAAGATAAGAACGATGCTTCCGCTTCCGGCAATGATGATTGCGATGACGATTGCGATGAACAGGATCTGCTTTCTGTAGACCGAATGTACCAGCGCATCCACGTCGCTTGCAGGAACGCTTGTGGCAACCGACCAGACACGGTTACGCCAGACCACCGGTGTGTATGCCACGATCCGCCACTCTCCGGAAGATTCGTCGAAATAATAGCCAGTCCCCTCCTTTTCCTGCATCTGCTCTGATAAGATTTCTGCGTAGGACGAATTATTGGTGCAGAAACTCCCGATATACTTTGCGCCGACCATCTCCTTGTGCGCTCCGTCATACAGCGAACGTCCGGAGTAATCGATCATGTAAATATATCCATGCCCTTCAGGCATGACCTCGGTAAGAAATCGCTCAGATAGTGAGGACACTCTGACAATCGCGAGTATCGTGCCTTTGAATTCGTTATCATCATACACCGGCACCCATACGCATGAACCAAGCCCGCCTTCAAAGAGCGGTGTCGGGTCTGTGGTATAGGTCTCTCTGCGATCTTTTGCACGATCGAATGCCTGATTTTTGTTCGCCGCATACAGATCAAATCCAATTGGCGCATCTTCTGCCGGGTAGCCTGATACCACCACACCGGTGCTATTTATAAATTGAATTGCAAAAAAACCTCTGGATCTGTAATAAATTGGTATAAAACTCCGTGCCATACCTTCTGGTGACGTATCTGATGCATCGGCTGCCAGCACCTCGATTAAAACTGTCTTCTCCTCGAGAAAGCCCTCTATTCCGACAGCTGCCTGCCGTGTGAGCAGCAATTGCTGCTGGGTGAACTGCTGCTGCACAATACCCTCCACCTCCTGGTTGGTGACGTGCCCGAACCACGCTACCACAACGATGAGGAGCGCGGCAACGGCAAGGGTGGCGAATTTTTTGTGAGACATGGCAGCTACACCGGATACAAGCAGTGGAATACGGGCGGCTGGCTGTAAGTGCCATTTGGTAAGCCCCGCACCACCAGAGTAACATCTACAACTTAAATGGGCCCGCTGAGATTCGAACTCAGGACCTCCGCCATGTCAAGGCGACGTCATAACCGACTAGACCACGAGCCCGTGAGTCGTAGTGAATCATAAGTGGATGGATAGCAATATAAACATTACGCGAACAAAACCAGACGATGGAATGCGAACTACGTGATGATGTGCTGACGGCAGGGAGTGAAGCGGTCGAAGAACTGTACGATCGTGGCTTCTACGGGCGTGTAAAGGACGGGAAACTAGAAATGTCCTTGATCGAGGGAGCACATCTGCTTTCCCGCGGAAAGATCGAGATATTCTCAGACAGAAAGGCTCTCGACTTCAAAGCGTTCTTCGAGATCGCATCAGAGCGTGTCAAGGACTTTGAACTCGGGTACATCGTCTTTAAGGACCTGCGCGAGCGCGGGTACTACACAAAGATGAGCCCGATCGGATTCCGGATATATCCAAGGGGCGGGCATCCCGGAAAGACGCCAGCTCATGTCTTCGTCTACGTGATCTCGGAGCGGGCGCATCTGCCGCTGCAACGCATGATCTCGGAACTTAACAAGGCAGAGAACGCAAGAAAACGGTTGATACTCGCGATAGTCGATGAAGAAAGCGATATAACATTTTATGAACTAAAGAAAACAATTATGTCAGGCGGGCAAGCCGAACCGGATGTCGTTGGCGCAGGAATGCCTGCGGCTGCAAGTCTGATAAACGACCGCACGATCGTCTGGGAGCCGGAGATTGCCGATTTTCTCCACCAGAATTACTTTTTCGGAAAGAAACTCGACGAACTGCGCCTCCAATTATCACTCGTCGAATCAGGATACCTCCTCGACAAGCAATGGATCAGGATCAAGCATAAGAACGCAGCCGAGTTCAATGAATACGCGGAAGGGGTCGAACCCGGATATACGCTGAAATACCTGGTTTATTCGAACCTTCGGGACCGCGGATTCGTTGTTAAGACCGGATTTAAGTTTGGGACTCATTTTCGGGTCTATAAGCAATTTAAAACCGATACGCACTCAGAATACCTTGTGCACACCATCGCGTCCGATCACGTCTTCGCCCTGCCCGAACTCTCGCGCGCTGTGCGCATCGCAAACACAGTCCACAAGCGGATGGTCTTTGGATATCCTGATGCCTCAACCGGGGATGACGCCGGAGGGGTTGGATATGTTGAGATTGGCTGGATCAGATTATGACCTGATAGATTATGGTTGATATGATGGATATGACCGACACGACTAACATGACCGACATGATATGGACGATTCGGAATCGGGCTAAGGCGTGCAGAGCGCGCGTCGGAATCGGCATAGCAGATGGTACGGCAAGCGAGTCCGTGATCTCGGATATCGCGAGCGCACGCGGGTTCGCAGATATTGTGCTGATCGGGGACGAGAAGGAGCTTTCCGCAACCGGCACCGATCTTGAGATCATCCATTCGGATAATCCGGAAGTTGAACTGGTGGACCGACTCGTGGATGGGCGGATCGATGCCGCTGTCCGCGGCACGCTTGGCGCCACAAAGACCCTTGGCTACTTAAAGAGCGTGCTTGGAGTTTCGAGACTGGAGAGACTTGCGCTCCTCACAACCGCTGATGGTGTCCCGTTCTTCCTTGTGCCGGTCGGGATCGATGAAGGAAATTCGGTGGCAGACAGGGTCGATCTGGTCTCTAAAAGCGTAAATGCCATCAGGAGATTTGGGATAAGGGAAAAGGTGGCTGTTCTTTCAGGCGGCAGATTCGAGGACGCTGGCAGGAGCGAGATCGTGGAC
>JAUWGA010000106.1 GCA_030606635.1 Methanosarcinales archaeon | reverse complement strand
ACCGATTGGTTGCCAAGTGGTATTCCTGCATCTGCTAACATCTTAAGCGCTTCTCTTGAAGAGGTTGTCACCTCTCGTGGGTGGTTGAACTGGGTATTAATCCATAAAGGATGATGTTTTTTGAGCACATTTACCAGATCATAAGTTATACGGTAAGGCAGGACTACAGGCATTCTGGTTCCTATCCGGATTACCTCAACATGCGGAATCGTCTGTAGCTCGGTAAGGATCCAATCAAGATAGCTATCTGATAGCATCAGAGGGTCTCCGCCCGAAAGTAAGACATCCCTGATCTCGGGTGTGTTTTTTATGTACTCAATCCCTTTCAGTATCTCGGATCTGTTCGGAATAGAATCCACATCTCCAACTCGCCGCTTCCGGGTACAATGACGGCAGTACATGCTGCAAATATTGCTTATGAGAAAGAGTACCCGATCCGGGTATCTATGAGTGATTCCCGGGACCGGACTGTCTTTATCCTCTGCCAACGAATCTTTTATGTCATATTTACTGATAACCAATTCACGAGGGTCAGGGAATGCCTGTATAAAGATCGGGTCATTCTTATAGTTATCGTAATCAATCAACGATAGATAATAAGGAGTGATAGAGAGGGGGAATTTTTCAAGAACTTTTTCGTAGACCTGTTTCTCTTCTTCATCGAATTTGATGCAGGTAATATCTTCAAACGTAGCAATATCCTTTATGGCGTGGCTTAATTGCCATTTGTAACTCTTCCAGTTAGAACGACTTGCATCATCTGCTATCGTTTCAGAAATTTCCTTCTGTTTTTCGGTATATATTCCCATTTGTTCACCTTTTACCCACTCTAATGCTTGCAACCCTTAAATGTATGTGGATAAAGTGATGAAAAAAGGTTGGCGATGTGAACGATTTGTAACTCGCCCACATCGACCTGTACTACACTTCAAGCCATCTTCTTGATCTTATCAAAGAGCTGCTGCATCGTGTCCTCGTTACTCTTCGTAAACGAAAACGGCGAGTCAGTGAACCCTTTCGTTGTGACCGGCACATTGTCCAGCCGGTAGAACGTTCCAGAACACTCCATCGCATCAATAACACCAGGCAGCACAACATCAGACGCAATTGTCGTCGGGCACGGCGCAATATCGAGACAGACGAGCGGTATCTCACAGAGATACGATGCAGGATCCGCAGGGATGTGGCAGACCAGATCAGCGCACATCACGAACGCGGCATCCACATCGCGGTCTCGCAGCACGTCCACCGTTATGTACTCGCCCGGATTAAACCTCGGGTAGCCTCGTGCAAAGTCGAGACCGAACGGGTAGCCGTACAGGTAGGATGCGATCTGGTTAAGCCAGCGACGTTGCAGTGACCCCGGAGAGCACCTATTGAGAACTTTGTGTGATTGTTAAGCTCCTTTATCAGGTTTAACGCCGCTTCAACGTTCCTGTGCAGGTACCGCAGAGAACCGCATCTCCATGACAAACAAAGGATTCACCGCACGCTTCGCACGCTTTTACGCACTTGGTGGGCTTTACAGGAATTGTAATATCAATAATCTCGTGACTGTACACACCGTCCCCGGCTTTCAGGAGTTCCGGGATCACATCTTCGTGAGGGGCCTTTTCGGTATTCAACCACGCGTGTAGTTTCGGGTCTTTGATCTGTTTTATGATCACCGGGTGTCGCGCCACCATGCTGCCCGGGTTGTGATTTGTGAGCCGCCGGGTTCGGTTTTCATCGCCTCAGCTGCATCGGATTTGAATGATGGCTCCAACGCGGTCATAAAGACTCATGCTTGGTAACTCTTCTGACAAGTTCTGAAACGGCGGTTTCAACCAATTTACATTTACCTGACACGGATATCAAACAAAATAAATATCAGTAGACACTGTGACACACAAACCTTTTATTGACATACGCATAGTCACGTACAACATTAAAAGTACAGTGAAGGGTGTACGCATGATAGAAACAATACTGATATCGGCAAGGACGATCGATCAGGGCGCTACTCTCGAGGAGAAGACTTCACAGGCTTATTTTGATGCGGCTGCATACTGTGAGTTAAACGAAGGCAACCTCGAAGCGCTTGGAGTATCGGTCGACCAAAATGTGAAGGTTGCAACCGCCCACGGAATGGTTGTGTTACCTGCAAAGATTGATGCACGGCTGCCGGATGACATAGTCTTCATCCCAATGGGACCATGGGCAAATGCCATCGTTGATCCTGATACCTGTGGCTGCGGAATGCCCGGATTCAAGGGCGTGCCAGCGACGGTCGAGGCGACCACGGATCCGGTGCTTTCCATGAAGGAACTGATGGCAACGTACATGGAGTGAGAAAGGAGGAAAACGATATGCCAGTAATAAAAGACGTGGTATGCACGTTCTGCGGCTGCCTCTGTGACGACCTCGAGGTCAATGTCGAGGATAACAAGATCATAAAGGTAGGTAAGGCATGCAAGCTCGGGCGGGCAAAGACGATGGGAATGTTTCTGCACGAGCGGATCGAGAAGCCGATGATCCGCAAGAACGGAAAAGACAGTGAACTTGAGGAGTGCTCGTACGACGAAGCGATAACGAAGGCTGCTGAGATTCTTGTTGCTGCAAAGCGACCGATGTCGTACGGATGGTGCTCAACATCCTGTGAAGCGATCGAGAAAGCGGTTGTGCTCGCAGAGGAGACCGGATCGCTCTTTGACAGCACAGCAAACGTCTGTCACGGACCAAGCGCGCTTGCCACTCAGGAGAAGGGAGCGCCAAGCTGCTCGCTCGGGACTGCAAAGAACTACGCAGACCTGATCATCTTCTGGGGCTGCAACCCTGTGCACGCTCACCCGAGGCACCAGACCCGGTACTCCACGATGGCGAAGGGAGCGTTCACACCAAACGGGAAGAAGGACAAGAAGATGGTTGTTGTTGATCCCAGGAACACCGATACCGCAAAGAAGGCGGATCTCCTGCTCCAGTTAACGCCAGGGACCGATTACGTCCTGATCGAGGCTCTGCGGGCAATCGTGAACGGGCATGAGGATGTGTTGCCTGATGAGATCGCAGGACTTCCGAAGGCGAAAGTGATGGAACTGGCTGATATGTGTAAAGCTTCAAAGTTCGGGATCATATACTTTGGAATGGGTATCACACAGACCAGAGGCAGATACAAGAGCGGCGACAATGTATCCTCACTCCTATCTGATCTGAACCAGACGAACAAGTTCGTGATGATCGGGATGCGCGGGCACTACAACGTGACCGGATTCGGTCAGGTTGCGGCATGGGAGACTGGTTTTCCGATGGCAATCGACTTCTCACGAGGATCTGCGTACTACAACCCAGGCGAGACCGGAACAAACGATGTCCTCATGCGAAAGGAAGTGGATGCGTTTATCACAGGAGCAGCAGACCCAGGAGCACACTTCCCACAGGAATCAGTAAAACATCTCTATACGATTCCAGCAATCCAGGTCGATGGGTACGCAAACCCGACAACAGAGTTCTCTGACGTCGTGATCCCGGCGGCGATCGCTGGTGTCGAATGTGACGGAACCGCATACCGGATGGACGGGCAGCCGATCAGGATGAAGAAGCTGATCGAGACCACGTTTAAGACGGACGAGGAGATCCTTACGGAAATTATAGCGAAGGTTCGTGAACTGAAAGGCGCGGAAGGAGGTGCCTGAAATGGCTGAAATGGTTATTAAAAACGGCGTCGTATACGACCCGAAGAACGGCGTCGATGGTGAGAGAAACGAGATCTGCATAAAAGACGGCAAGATCGTGAATAATGTTGGAGCCGGAGCAAAGGTCGTCGATGCGGAAGGATGCCTCGTTCTGCCAGGCGGCGTTGACGGACACACACACTGTGCAGGAAAGATCAATACCGCACGAGTAATGAGCCCGCACGATATGCGATATTCGCCAATTCCAGGGCTTTCAGGACCTGAGCCAAGAACGAAACTCCTGCGCCCACAGGTTGGGTACAATACCCCGAACACACACGCAATCGGATACAGGTACTCAAAACTCGGATACACCACGATTGCCGAGGCAGCGATCACGCCGATGATGGCGCGGCACATGCACGAGGAGTTTGAGTCGATTCCGATCCTTGACAAGCTTGCGCTAGTACTGCTGGGCAGCAACTGGCAGGTGATGCAGTACATCCAGGACGGCGACAGTGAGATGCTGAAGTCGTACATGGCATGGGCACTGCTCGCATCCCGCGGGTACGGTGTCAAAGTCGTGAACCCGGGCGGAGGCTCGAACTGGACATGGGGCAAGAACGTGTCAGGGCTCGACGACAAGGTGATCGACTTTGATGTGACGCCTGCGGATATACTCATCGGGCTTGCAGAGGCAAACGAAGCTCTCAATCTTCCGCATTCGATTCACGTCCACTGCAACAACCTTGGCATTCCCGGAAACATCACGACAACGCTTGCCACGATGAAGCTTCTTGAGAAGGTGAAGGCATCCCAGGACAGGCAGGTCATGCATCTTACGCACATGCAGTTCCATTCCTACACAGGCACATCATGGGCGGACTTTGCATCAGGATCGGACCAGATTGCAGACTACATCAACTCGCACGACCACCTCACATTTGACATGGGTCAGATGATCTTTGGTCCTGCGATGACGATGACCGCAGACGGTCCCACCGAGTACAGAAACGCACGGATGTTTGATGCGAAATGGAGCAACTACGATCAGGAACTCGAGGATGCAGGCGGCATTGTGCCACTCGCCTACTCGTCCCAGCATTTCGCACATGCGACGATGTGGTCGATCGGACTCGAACTGGCACTGCTCGTGAAAGACCCATGGAAGGTAATGTTCACAACGGATAACCCCAACGGCGGCGCATTCGTGAACTATCCTGAGGCGCAGATGCTCCTGATGAGTGATAAGAAGCGGCAGGAAGTAATCGCGGGATTCCCTGACATGACAATGGACCGCATAAGCCTTCCGAATATCGATCGTGAACTGGACTGGGGCGAGATGACTGTGATGACCCGTTCGATGCCGGCAAAGATGCTCGGACTCGACGTGAAGGGACATCTCGGCGCAGGAGCAGACGCGGATGTTGCAATCTACGATGTCAAGCCTGACAAGGTCGATGTGTCGGTTGAGCATGAGGCGGTCAAGAAGGCGCTCAGCTTTGCGAAGTACACGATCAAGGGTGGAGAGGTCGTTGTTCGAGACGGCGATATCACGGCATTACCGAAAGGAAAGGTCTACTGGGTAAACGCCTACGAAAACGGCATCGTGCAGGCAGAGAAGGACCGGCTGATTACGGATCTTGAGGAGCGTTTCAAGAAGTACTACAGCATGCAGTTCTCAAACTACATGGTCGAGGATGCGTACGTGTCGCGTCCAGTTGAAATGAGACCGGAGGTGGCGTAGATGCAGACAGTAACACTCAAACCAAAGAGAAGCCCGACGATCTCGATTGAGGCAGAGAACATAACACCGGACGCATTTGCCGGAAAGAGCGCTGCTGAGATCGGAGCGATTGGTGCTTGGGAAGGAAACGAAGAGATCACGCTTGCAGACGTCTTTGACGTCGCGGTCGATGGCTCGGACGACGCCGCAGGCACGAAGATCATCATCGACGGCGATGTCCCGCGGGTCAAGAGGATCGGCGAGGCGATGACAGCCGGCGAGATCGTCGTTAAGGGTGATGTCGATATGCGCTGCGGAGCACTCATGAGCGGCGGATCGATCACTGTCGAGGGCAATGCCGATTCATGGGTCGGACGCGAGATGACTGGCGGCGAGATCCTTGTAAAGGGCAACGCAGCATACTACGCAGGCGGCGGATACCGCGGCAAGACGTGCGGGATGCGTGGCGGAAAGCTCACAATCGAGGGCGATGTGCTCGATTATCTTGGCGAACACATGTGTGGCGGCGAGATTATCGTGAAGGGTAACGCCCGGCTGCTTGCTGGTGTTCTGAACTGGAGCGGGACTATCACTATCGAGGGTGATACGACGCTTCCTGGCGGCGAGATGAAGAGCGGCACGATCTTTGTGAAGGGCAAGGTGCTCGAGATGCTGCCGACGTACAAGGACGAAGGGACCGA
>JAUWGA010000197.1 GCA_030606635.1 Methanosarcinales archaeon | reverse complement strand
ACAACCCCTTTGCGCCACCTGGCGAGCCGCTCGTCTATCAGAAACCGAAACGCCCGGTCAATGAAGAGCGCAATGAACCCGAGGAGGAGCATGTACGCCATGACGTGGTCCATCCTGTGAAAGTGCGCCCAGTGCGGTATCTTGTATCCAATCCCGGCCGTCGATACGCCAAACATCTCTGCCGCCACCACACACATCCATGCAACGCCCATCGCGACCCTGATCCCTGTTGCGATATCAGGGATTGCAGACGGGAACGCAACCTTCCTGATCAGGTCATAATTTCTTGTGCACCCAAGCACCATCGCTGCCTCGATAAGAACCTTCGGCACATTCCTAAATCCCTGATACGTATTGATCAGGATCGGGAATACCGCTCCGATGAACACGATGGTTCCGGCAGACGTGTGTGTGAGCCCAGCGAACATTATTGCAAAAGGTATCCATGCAAGCGGCGGTATCGGGCGCAGGATCTCTATGATCGGATCAAATATCCTGTCGATCATCGGGAACCAGCCCATACTCACCCCAAGCGGTATCGCGACGCACATACCGGCAGCCATGCCGATTCCAAAGTGCAACAGACTGGTCGCAGCATCAGTGATCATAACATCCCATAGACTGTAAAATGACGCCAGAACATCGGTGAAACCGGGCAGGGTGAAGTTGCCCCTCGTTATATAGGGGGCAGTTAGCTGCCATATCACGACCGCAACGCAGAGCGAGGCGATCTCGACGCCATATCGCCTGATCGCGGAGATCATGTCACTGGAGTTTGTCGTGCATCTCTTCAAGTGCCTTCGAGTCCTTGCCCATCCGCACCATCAGTTCTGCGATCGCTGCATCGAGGAATACGAGCGCGGTGATCTCGAAGGTGGTGCCAAGCGGCGCAAGTTCTGAGAGTTTCGCATACTTCCCGAGGAGATGCTGCACAAGATAGTCGCCTTTGCCATTCTTTGCCCTGCCAAAGATTCTCACGGTCTTGTCTGCCATTCTTCCGAGAGTGGAGTCCGGTTGCGAGGTGACGACGATCAGTGACGCTCCGATCTTCTTTACAACCTTTCCGAGATCGACGATTGAGAGTGTTTCACCGGATCCGCTGATCGCGACCACCACATCGCCTGAGTGCAGCGCTGGCGTCGTTGACTCGCCCACCACATACACGCGCAGTCCGAGATGCATGAGCCGTGTTGCAAATGCCTTACCGACGAGACCTGACCTACCAGTCCCCATCACAAAGATGTTCTTTGCACTCAAGATATCATCGAGAATCTCTGAAACCGAGTTGAGCTCGAGTTCCTCGAGCGCCTGCTCTATGTGTTTTGTCAGTATCTCCATCGATGCGTGCAGGGTTTGGCACTTCGGTACTTCTTTGGTAGTCTCTTCCGGCATAACTCTGTTTTTATCTTCAGCCATCTTATTGCCTCCTGGTAACCAGGTCAAAAGCCGTTTCCGATGCTTTCATAAGAATCTCTTCCTCGCCATCTACCACGCCACCCTCCATGAGTACGACGCCATCGCATATCGTGGTGTCAACGCAGTTTGAGGACGCGTATATCAGGTTCGAGTCGAGGTTGTGAAGTGGCGTCATCCCCGGCAGTTGCAGATCGATCAAGAGCAGGTCTGCTGGCGCACCCACTGTTATCTCGCCGCCCCTTTCCCCTATGCGCAGGGCCTGTGCGCCATGCTGCGTGACCATCGAAAGCGCATCGCGCGCGGGCATCATGGTCGGCTGATTTGTTGCTGATTTCTGCGATAATGATGCGAACTTTGCAGACTCGAGCATGTTTAAGTTGTTATTGGATGCGCACCCGTCAGTCCCTATCGAGATGCTGACTCCTGCGGCGTGTAATGCAGGGTATCTCATCTTCTGCCCGACAGCGAGTTTCATGTTTGAAGTAGGGGTGTGAGCTATCTTAACATTATGTTTCGCAAGCAGCGATATCTCATTGTCATCGAGCCAGACACAGTGCGCTGCGACGACATTCGGACCGAGAAACCCGATCCGTTCGAGGTACTCGACAGGGCGCATGCCATTCCGTTCGATGCAGTCATTGACCTCCTGTTCGGTCTCCGAAACGTGGATATGGACTAGCAGATCCTCTTCCCTTGCAAACTCTGCGATCCACAAAAGACTCTCCTCCGAGACT
>JAUWGA010000188.1 GCA_030606635.1 Methanosarcinales archaeon | reverse complement strand
AAGCTGCTCATTCGATGATAACGTCTTGCCCTTCCCTCGATAATGGGTGATGATGCCTTCAACCGACTCTCGATATATCCCAGCCCGGTCATCAGCTATTTTATCGTTCTCTTGCAGCCAGATGACAAGATGCAGCATCATTGGGTTTTTGCACAGGAGTTTCAGCCGCTCATTCCTGCTATCAAAGATGCGACTGATGAGTGTGTCAGCTTTGTCCCCCTCGCCGAGATATTTGTGGATGTATCCTTTTATTTTAGGGTCATCGAGTTCCACAAGCTCAGATACCTTGCAACTACTCTTAAATCCCTCAAAAAACCCAGGTCTCGATGAAAGCACAAATTTACACCGCGAAAACTCAGACATGAAATTTTGAATTTCTGCTACCGGCTCAAAGTCTTCCGAGCCTCCGAGCAGGTCGAGACCGTCGAGAAAGATTGCGAGTTTTCCATCATCCAACAGTTTTTTGAAATCCTCCTCCATAAGTCCGTTTTCGTGTGCATTCATGAGCGCATGATCGTAAAACATCCCTCGTTTGAACCGCCCAAGATCGACATAGAATGGTATCAGCCGTTCTGCGCCCTCCGGATAGTTCTCAGCATAAACGAGAGTGAGCCATTTCAAGGTGGTGGTCTTGCCCATGCCGGATGCGCCCGAGATGATCAACCGCCTCTTCTGCGCCACAACATCTTCCACATCGCGCTCATCCCTGCCGCGTTCATCCTGAAGCCGCAAAGACGTGAGGATAGGCTCTTTTGCATCTAAGTGAGTATATAGCACGTCCCACTGGTGAATATCAGGATCATCTATTATTCGGCGCAGATAGTCTTCAATGTGATCTGGCATGACAGTGTTTCTATGTGCATTATGAGATTTTAATGTTTCGCTGACTCAACCGGGCTTATGTCAAATCGCTTAACTCATCCCTGTTGATCCTTGCTTCAAAATAAGCCACGCCCCGCAAGCAGAAAGCCGCGGGGCTTTTCCAATTCTGCACATCTGCTCGCACACAAAAACCAGTGTGCTACGAAAGTCCAAGTTCCCTCAGTTTCTCTGATCCGGGCTTGCCGTGCTCCCATCCGCGGAGTTCGTAGTATTCGGGAAGCATCGCGGAGAGCTGCGATACCTGACCGCTGGCAGGTCCATCCGGCATCGGCTCGCTCGTGAGTCTCTCAGGCAGTGTGTCATCCTTCTCATCAAATCCGTACCGGTTGAGGATCAGCCGCTCGAGATTGGTCACCCGCTCGCCGATCATCAGCAGTTCCTGATCGTCAAGATCCCATCCTGTGATGCATGAGAGCATTCCCGCGTAATCCGGCAGCCCGAGCGCGAACGTGTTGAAGAGGCAGACCACTGATGAGTTGACAACCGATGTGAAATCCTGAAACGTCTTGACCCACTGCGCTTTTCCTTCTGTCGTGTGCGGATCCAGCTTCTCAGGAAGCCCCAAAACCTCTGGCGATACCGTATAGCCGCTCACATGGCAGCCGCCGCGGTTGGCGGTCGCATAGTTAAGACCGATGCCCTGTATGGAACGCGGATCATAAGCAGGGATTTCAAGACCTTTCGCGGTCATTGAGAGTTCGGGTGCTCCGTATTTCTCTGCTAAACCCCGCGATCCGCGAGCAAGATCATCACCGATCCCTGCACGGTATGCGGTCATCCATACCGCTTCTACCATCGCGCCTGCGTTCCCGAACGCCAGATTGAGACCGTGGAGTCTCGATTCAGGGATCTTTCCATTCTCCACGAGTTCCATCGCACATGCGATCGTCGCACCGGTTGAGATGGTATCGAGCCCGAGTTCGTTGCAGAGATGGTTGGCTTTCGTGATCGCATCGAGTTCTGTTATCCCGCAGTCCGACCCGAATGCGAATATCGTCTCGTATTCCGGTCCTTCTCCGCGGGTCACGCTGAATGCACCATCCGGGACCGATGTAGACCTGCCACAACCGATCGGGCAGCCCCAACACGCCTTCTTTCCGATTAGATACTTTTCAGCAAGCGTTTCGCCACTCTGCTTATCAGCATCAGGGAAATATCCGGTCTGGAAGTTCCGCACAGGATATGCGCCCTGTTCGTTTAAGACATTGACGAGCACTGCCGTCCCATAAGTTTGAAGTCCTCCGCCAGTGCCGGTGACAGGGTTCTCCTTTAACTTCTGTAGAGCGTTCTTCACCTGTTCCTTCATCTCATCGGGTCTTGCAACCGTCACCTTCCCGGTGCCGTATACCGCGATCGCCTTTAACTTCTTGCTGCCCATGACCGCGCCCATGCCGGTCCTGCCCGCTGCCCTGTAGTTGTCATTGACGATGCACGAGATCGCTGCCAGATTCTCGCCGGCCGGTCCGATGCATGCGACCGATGCATTATGTCCTGCCTCTGCCACAATCTCATCGGTCGTTTGGAACGTGGTCTGCCCCCATAA